>JARRNE010000170.1:0-7287 GCA_037385305.1 Chromatiaceae bacterium
CAGGGCAGGGCGGACCTTCGGCCCCTTTGAAGGGGCGTAAGACGGCCTGGTTCAAAAACAGTGCTTTTCGGGTAACACAGGCAAAGGGAAGCCCGCCCTCATTTTCATGAGGGGAGCGGTTTAGCCGGCAAGGTTGACGGTGCTTAGGCGATGGCGGGAGCGCGCCGGAACCGCTCGAAGCCGAGGAGCTCCAGCCAATGCGGATGGCTTCTGCCGGTCAGCAGCTCCGCCGGACTTCTGCCCACCCGCTCGGGGCGTTCGCTGCGCGCATAGGTGCGGTGATTTAGAAAGAACCGGAGGAGGTCCAGATAACCTTGACCGAGTTGGCGTCGCAGAAAGAAGTAGCAGCGCAACCGCCCGTTGAGGTTTTCAACCAGGGCACTGCTTCTGGGCGTCTCTTCCATGGCCTGGATCACGGCCTTCAGCACCGTGTGGAATTGCCACCCGAGCTGTCGATGCAGGTCAGCGCGGCGCTGCCAATACGCTTGGGACGTTTTCGGCTTGCGCTGCAACAGGCAAACGGCCCTGACCTGGTGCGCCGCAACCTGGTAGCACTGGGCGATAGCGGCCAGCTTCGCATCCAGCACCCGAGCAAAGCCGAGCAGTGACTCGCGTTGCCGTTCGAGCGCGATGCGCACCGGGCGGATGTGGACGGCATCGAGAGATTCCCGCTGCTTCAGCTCGGCCACGACGAAGTCGAACAGTGCGCTCCGCTCGGTGAGAGAGGGACCGGCCAAGGCCAGGATGTCCCGGTCCAGCCAGCGGACCAGGGTCTTGATGTCCTTGGCCAGGCACAAGGCGCGTTGCTCGGCTTGGCGTGCTTTCGCCAAGGACGAAGACAGCCTGTTGCCCCGCCCTTGCTGTTTCGCCGCCGCCATCCGCTGCTCCAGCCGTTGCCGTCGGGTGGCGGCTCCCTGGGCTCGGCGCCCCAGGCGGTTGGCCAGGGTTTCACACTGTTGTTGGAGGTGGAACACGTCGCCGTGGCAGGGGGTATCCCCCAAGGCGGCGCGTTGTCCGGCCCGCAAGCCCTGGCCTGCATCGGCGACGGTGTAGTCCGGACGGAACCCTTGCGCTTGGGCGTCTAACAGGTGTACGCCCCAGGTGTCGCCGTCCCGGTGTTGCGCCTCGGCCAGGAGATAACAGTAGGTGGAATGCGCATCGACGCCGGCGAGCACGGGCTGGTTACCCTGGAAGATTTCATCGTGCAGTCCCACCCGGATGGGCGCCAGGTCTTGGGCGGCATTGAGGCGAGCGGCCTGAGCGGCGGCGGATTTCAACAGATGGTGGATGGCGCCGAGGCTGGCCGGGGCATCGAACAGGTCCTGCAGCAACCGGATGACCCCGCGGTAGGAGCTGTGGCAAATCAGGATCAGGCCCAACACCAGCTGGGTGAGCCAGGCTGCGGTCACCGGCAGGTAAAACAGCACGGCGGGATCGTCCTCGAAGGGGACAAAGGCCTGGTCCAAGGCCGCCTCGGCCTTGCGTTTCTGGCGGTAAAGGAACTTGCGGCTAATCCCTTCTCTGGCCGCCATCTTGGCTAACGGCTCGGTCCCCGCCAGGGAGTGGATGGCGAGGTGCTTTCGGCGCTCGGGAGGCAGATTGGCGGCAACGGACAGGGAAGCAGGCATCGGGTTTCAGGGGCGGAAGGGAAACGGGACGCGTATCCTACTACCCGGCCTTTCAGCGAAAACTGTTACCTTGTTTTGAACCAAGCCGAGGACTCCGTCTTTTTTGACGGCTGTGACATCGGAAGTGGCGCCAGAATCCGCCGGGCTACCGTGGACGCAAATGTCCGCGTGCCCGCCGATGCTACAATCGGTCACGACATCGAGCGCGATCGTCAACGTTATCACGTTAGCGAGTCTGGTATTGTCGTTGTGGAAGGCGGCAGGCTGGGCGAAACCGACTGTCGGGGATTGTCGTAGACGGCCTTTTGCGCCCATCCCCCCGGGATGGACAATATTAGTTGGCGCTAATGAGGTAACTCGATGCTATTTGACCCATTTAGTAACACACCGGTTTTACGGGGCTTGGTGGTAGCCAGTGCACGAGGCGAAAGAGCTGACCCGAATCGCTGAATTCGCGATAGCCATAGGCCTCCCGGATCTCCTCGACGTGGCGCCATCGGGCCTCAGCCTAGTACGGACCGAGGCAGGCGGGATCCGGGATATCGAGCTGACGAACGATGATTGACGATATCACAGAGCGCAAGCAGGCTGAAGAGACGCTGCGGGAGAGTGAGAAACGCCTGAACCGGACCCAGGAGATTACGCACCTGGGAAGCTGGGAACTTGACGTGGTGAACGATCGGCTTATCTGGTCTGACGAGGTGTATCGGATCTTCGGGCTAAAGCCTCAGGAATTTGGCGCGACCTACGAGGCGTTTCTCGATCGGGTGCATCCAGACGACCGCGCCGCGGTGGATGCCGCCTACACCGACTCGCTGCGTGCGAACCGTGACACTTACGAGGTAGAGCACCGCGTCATTCGCAAGGACAGCGGTGAGGTCCGCTTCGTTCATGAGAAATGCGAGCACTCTCGCGACACCACCGGCCGAATCATCCGTTCCATCGGCATGGTTCTCGACATCACCGAGAGCAAGCAGGCGCAAGAGGCCCTGCGGGAGAGTGAGTCGAAGGTGCGGGCCTTGCTCTACTCCACCGGGCAGCCAATTTATGGGATGGATCTGAGTGGCAAATGCACCTTTGTAAATCCTGCTTTCTTACGAATGCTTGGTTATCGGGACCAAGATGAATTGCTCGGCAAGAACATGCACGCCTTGATTCATCACACCCGTGCCGATGGACAGCCTTATCCGGAGGAAGAGTGCCTGGTCTGCGAAGCCTTTGGCCGGGAAGAAGGCATACACGTAGACGATGAAGTGCTGTGGCGTGCCGATAACACGAGTCTTTCTGCAGAGTACTGGTCCCACCCGATACACGAGAACGGCCGATTGGTCGGTGCCGTCGTTGCCTTCATCGACATCACCGAGCGCAAGCGAAACGAACGTTCGCTTCGCGTACGAAACCGCGCCATGGAGGCAGCGGGCAACGGCGTTATGCTCACTGACCTGACCCAACCCGACAATCCTCTCATTTATTGTAATCCAGCCTTTGAGAAGATTACCGGGTACACTGCGGATGAAGTGCTTGGCCGTAATGCCCGTTTTCTGCAAGGCGATGACCGTGAACAGGAGGGGCTAAAAGAGGTGCGTGCCGCCATTGAACAGGGGCGTGAATGCCACGTGGTCCTGCGCAACTATCGAAAGGATGGGACGCTTTTTTGGAATGAGCTGACGATTGCGCCTGTACGGGATATAAACGGAGAAGTGACCAACTTTGTTGGAATCCAGAACGACATCACCCAGCGCAAGCAGGCTGAAGAGACGCTTCGCGAGCGTGAGCAACAGTTCGGACTCATCCTTGCCTCCACCGGTGAGGGAATCTTTGGCATGGATCTGGAGGGGAAATTTACCTTCGCCAATCGCGCCTGTGTGGAGCTACTCGGCTACGAGGATGAAAAGGACCTGATCGGCCAGGATATGCACGCGCTGATTCATCATACGCGCTCGGACGGCACGCCTTACCGCAAGAAGGACTGCCCCATGTTCCAGGCCCGTTCCCCGGGTAAAGTAGTCCATCTCGACGATGAGGTACTCTGGCGCGCCGACGGGACCAGTTTTCCCGTCGAGTGCCGGGCGTACGCCATGTTAAGAGGCGCAGAAACCGTCGGCACGGTGGTCAGCTTTGTAGACATTACAGAGCGCAAAGACAAGGAGGCGCAGCTCCTCCAGGCGCAGAAGATGGAAGTCGTGGGTCAGCTCACAGGCGGTATCGCCCACGATTTCAACAACCTTCTGACCGTCATCCTCGCCAACCTGGGGCTCCTTCGCGACGAGATTGCCAGCGATCTGGTCCCGAGCCGCCGGGAGATGATTAACGATGCCGTCTCAGCTGCCCGGGACGGCGCCGCATTGACCCACCGCCTGTTGGCCTTCTCGCGCAAAGAGCCCCTTCAGGTGACGCGGGTCGATATCGACGCATTTCTCCGCAATATCAGGCGCTTCCTGCAACGCACGCTGAGAGAGGACATCGAGCTGAGAATCAACCGCGCTAACGAGCCCCCACCGGTCTTGGTGGACCCTTCCCAGCTCGAGAACGCACTGCTGAACCTGGTCCTCAACGCCCGGGATGCGATGCCGACGGGCGGCACGCTGAGCATCGAGACGACCCGCAAGTACATCGGAGCCGATGAGGCCGCCGCAGATCCGGAGCTCGCACCAGGCAACTATGTGATGATCACCGTTAGCGATTCGGGCATCGGTATGTCACCCGAGGACGCGGCGCGCGCCATTGAGCCGTTCTTCACGACCAAACCGCACGGCAAGGGCAGCGGGTTGGGCTTAAGCATGGTGTACGGCTTTGCCAAGCAGTCCGGAGGCGCCCTCCAGCTCAGGAGCGTGCTTGGAGAGGGTACCTCGGTCGCGATGCTTCTGCCGGAGGCCGCCCAGGCCATTGACGAAGACGATGCAGAACTGACACAACAGCATGCGCCCGGAGGCTCCGAGACAATTTTGCTTGTAGAGGATGAATTGCGGCTTCGCAACGTCGCGAAGCATATTCTTCTGGGGCTGGGCTACCAGGTGATAGAGGCGGAGAATGCGGCGGCGGCAACGAAGGCCTTCGAGGCCGCAGCCGCTGTGGACCTTCTATTCACCGATATCGTTATGCCAGGCGACACGAGTGGCTACGAACTCGCCCGTTGGGCCTCGCAGAAGTCCCCCGGCCTGAAGGTCTTGCTCGCGACGGGGTTCAGCGAGGAAGTGACTGGTAAGCTGTCGGCGGACATCGGACCTGTCCATTTACTGAGGAAACCCTATGCGAAGACAGAGCTTGCGGCGGCAGTTCGGGCCGTCTTAGATGGGGGAGCGGTTCGCAGTCCAGCTTAACAAGTCTCCGTCGTCGTCCGTACTTCCCTCTATGCTGTCGCATAGCGCTTAAATTCTCTACAAGAAACTCAGTACCTCTTTCGGTCTTCACAAACGGGGCGTTCGGGGGAAGGAGCCGTTTATGTAGGGCGGCATGGGGTGAAGCGTCACCAGGAGACCGCACGCTGGCCCGCTTGGGCGGAGCGGGAGGAGGGCCTCGCGGAGAACAAGCGCCAGCTTGACCCGCCGTAGCCGGAGCTCAAGGGGCATCGAGCCGAGTACCCCGAGGGAGCCCTGCCCGAGCCGCAGCACCAGAGACCGACGATGCGAGGGCACCCCTGCCGCGCTCGGTCAGACTGTCTACGGCCCTGGCGAAGCGGAACGGGGGCCTCTGTCCCGGGACACAGCTGCGCGGATGCTGTTTACGACGCTCTGACTTGCATTGATTATTACGCTATGTCATGAGTGTCGAATATACCAATCGACGATGTAGGCGTCTTCTTCGCTGCTTTGTTGTTCTTCGCGCACTTGCTCTCCTTCGCGGCTCTGACTGACAGGTTCTCGCTTCTGCGTCCGCCAAAGTAAACTATGCACATGGGCCAGCAAGATTCGCTCATCAAATGGCTTAGTCATATACTCGTCAGCCCCAACTTCGAGTCCCGCGACCTCGTCGGCGGCCCCAACTCTTGCCGTCAATATGATGATCGGCACTTCCGAGTGCGCGCGCAGCTCTCGCGCCAACGTGAGCCCGTCTTCATCCGGTAGAATCAGGTCCAGTACCACTAGATCGGGAGGCTTCTCCGTAATGCGATGGCGCATCTCTTCGCCATCCAAGGCCGTGCGAACGCCATACCCTTCTCGACCAAAATAATTGGCAAGCGCACGAGAAATACGCGGATCGTCGTCTGCGACAAGAATATCAGCGACGATCTGCCCGTGGCCCTTGCTCTCAGGTAACCTCTCTTGTGCCATCTCTATTCTCCTAATTGCTTTTGCACAAGCGCGGTATCCACTCTGCTCAATCTATAATCATTGTCTATCTTACTTCACCCTAGCGTTGCGTAAGTCTCAGGTATCAAGCGGCCTGTTCGAAGGGGATCCAACCGCCTACATCGAAATCTCCCAAATGGTAAAAGATCCCATCATTCCGAGCCTCCGGTCAACGCCACGCCGAGCGTCGTTCAGGGAAAGATGGGGTGCTGCGGTGGACAATCCGGGTGTGGGGGGTGCTGGGAAGCTTTTTCTGGGGCCAAGAAAGGGCGGATTACAGGAAACGGGCAACAGAGAAACTCTGCCACTGCCGAAGCGCCGCTCACCAGCTCACGCGTTGATCGGATTCGTACGCCGGCTCCGGCCCGGAGACCGGATGGCCAGTGGATCTACCTCCATTGAGAAAGACCGTTCCGAAGTCGTGCGCCGCGCACCGGAGCCATCCGCGGCGGTTCGGCTGGTCGTGGACTACCCAAGCGAAACGTCCGCTTCCTGAATGCTTGCCGCCGTTCCGGGCCTTCAGTTGTACGGCAGCTGTGCGTCGTTTGCTGACCCTTACCTGTAACGACCTGCAAACATCGGCGCCCCAGCCTGCAAACATCACGATTTGCAGCCCAAATTAACTGACAATACCCGGGGCTTCGAACTCACATTCTTTTGGCAACAGCCCACATTAACTGACAACAGCCTTCAAACATCCGGACGGACTCGGATTAGCTGCAAACCAATCTCAACCCACAGCCTGTTGGCTCATTACACCGGCAGCCCTGCCGCGAGCAGCTGCGCATGCAGCTCCTGGGTTCGGCCCGGCGCCAACTGGCCATGGAGGGATGCGCGGATCTCCGCGGGCCTGACGTCAAGCAGCTCCGCCAGGGCGCGGGTGTTGTACCCGTACCGGGTCAGAGTCGCCTCCATAGCATCGAGGTCCGCCGCCAGGACGCTCTCGATGACCTCGACCGTCACCGGCTTCTGACCCACCTGATAAGCCGCCTCGAACGCAAGGGTCAGGCATTGTTCGATCTGCAACGGCGTCGATAGGCCGGTTTCCAAGCGTTCGACTGCCTCTTCGGTCAAGATCTCGGTGGCCTCCAACTTCGAATATTGGGCAAGGAGCCATTCGACGTAGGCGCGTTCCTGCCCCTTGATACCGTCCAACCAGAGCAGCGCCGTGCGCGCGCCAATTTCCTCCAGCGCTGGACGGCGCAAGTGGTTACAGCTACCCTCCGCCGAACGCCATGACAACGACGCACGTCCCTGTGCGTTATAGCGCGCTTAGATCAGCGACTATCCCTTATTTGGTTGCGGCCGGAGCCGGAACCACTGGGACAACGGGGGCAACCGGAGCGGCATAGGGGTATCCGCCGCCCCAG
>JARRNE010000171.1:0-5736 GCA_037385305.1 Chromatiaceae bacterium
CAGGAAGGTTACCCGCAAACCGGGTTGCTCCTCGCAACAAGCACCGATCATTCTGTCTCCCTGTTCCGTGAACAGGATCTTCCCGGTCATTCGTTTCGCGCCTTTCGCGTGTTTCGTAGTTCCTCGACCATCACCGAGAGGCCCGCGAGGTGCTCGAAGTAGGATTCACGGATGCAACGACGGCCGTCGCTCGGGCCATGGCGCCCGGCGGGCACAGCTCGTCCAGGATCTGGGCGTAGCGGCGCTGTTTGTCAGCCAGCGACTGGCTACCCTCATCGGCGTGGATGGTGATGTTTACGTAATCACGTCCGAAGCTTATGTCCGGGTAGAACCCTTCGCGCTCGGAAATCTCTGCCGCGCAATCGAGAAACTCGCGCAGAGCCTGATAGCTCTCGAACTCGTAGCGCCGCTCCAGGCGCGGCGGGCGTGACCTTTCCTGCCAATTCTGGCTCATTCCTCACCTCCGCTCGATACCTGCGTAACGGCTTCATGTGCCGACCCGCTGCTGCAAACCCTCGCCGATTGGTCGCTCGAGCGCCTGCATCCAAGCGATCAGCTCCCGAGCGTGTGCCTGCTCTTCCGCGAGCAGCGCCTGGAAAAATATGCGGTCGTCGTGGCTACCGATCCGCGCGCCGTGGGTCGCCGCATCCAGATATAGCTGTACCAACTCCATCTCGAATTCGTAGTCGGCCTGCAGCAGAGCCTGCAGGTCGCCTCCCACCCGAGCCGGTCGCAGTTGCGATGCACTCGGCGCCACGCCGAGGGCGAGCATCCGTGCAATGATCCGCTCCACATGCCGCATCTCCTCCTGGGCCTCGCGACGCAGCTTTTTGGCCGGCTCGTCCAGCCCCCAGGTCGCGCAAAGTCGCGCCTGGGTGCTGTAGAGCTGAACGGCCGACAGCTCCAGGCTGAGGCCACGGCCCAGATAGCCCAGAATGCGTTGGTCGCTGTATTGCGCCGGCATCGGATCGTCGTGAAACAACCGTCGGCTCAAGCGGCCCGAGCCGCGGTCTCACCGCCGCCGGTCGGCAGGACCGGCTCCACCTCGCGGTGCGGACGCGCGATGATGTGCGCAGCAACAAGCCCGTCACCGACGCGCTCGCAGGCATCGGCCCCGGCGCGCACCGCCGCGTTCACCGCGCCGGTCTCGCCGCGCACCAGCACGGTGACGTAGCCGCCGCCGACGAATTCGCGCCCGATCAGACGCACCTCTGCTGCCTTGGTCATGGCGTCCGCGGCCTCGATGGCGGGTACCAGCCCGCGGGTCTCGATCATGCCCAACGCTATACCGTAGTTTTCGTTTGCCATCGTCAGTTCTCCGTTGTTGAAGCTAGGGATTCACATTCCGGTTGCCGCGCGGGGGCGCGACGTCCAATCTCGTTAGATTTCAGTTGCCATCGTCGTGTCTCCTGCTGACTCGCTCGATTGTTGTCACAGTTTCGGACTTTGTTCTCATTGGACTGCCGGCACCGCATTGGTCGTTGTTACCGACACTGCCGATTCGTCGCTTTCGGATACGTCGCCCCAGTTGTCGATGATGCCGCCGATGGTCAGATCGCTGAGCACACCGAAGTCGCCTTGCGCGTAACGGGCTGCCGAGCCGCTGACGGTGAACACCTGGTTGCCGGGCCGTGCGCCCACCGGATCGGTGGCCACCTGGCGTTTGCCCTTGGCGTCGCGCAGCAGGCGCAGGCTCACCTGCTCGAGGCCTTCGATGCGGCGGGTACAGACCAGCGACGATTCGACCTGGAAGATCTCCATTACTCGTTCTCCTGCGGTGGGCTCTGCCGTGGTGGGCTCTCTTGGGGCGGCCAGTGATCGATGATGCCGACAATGGTCAGATCGCTGGGATATTCCTTGCTCCCGGCCGCCTCACGAGCAGCCGAGCTGCCTACGCAGATCACCCAATCCCCGGGGATGCAACCAACCGCATCGACGGCTACGAGGCTCGAGGATCCGTCACGCACCACCTGCAGGTGCTTGTGCTCCAGTCCAGGAATGCGGTTGGTCGCGACCAGGGGCCGCTCGACCTGACAGATCTTCATCAGTGCGCCCCTGCCTTGGTCTCCGCATTCACGCTGCACTCGAGGATCTCGACCGGCGCGTCGGCGTTACAGTCGCGCACTACCTGGAGCAGGTGCAGCAGTCCGCGCGGGAAGAGATCCGCGTAGCGGGCCTTGATCGCCTCGCTGACGCGGCGGCAGTGCTCTACCGCCCGCTCGCGCGCGCCGGGCACCTGGCCGTGGTAGTCGAAGCGCACCACCACCGGAGCAGGCAGTCCGTGGCGGACATTGAGGCCGGTGAAGATCTTGATGCCCACGTCCAGGTCCGCCGTGGCCTCCTCGACCGTGTCGAGGTAGGCGAAATACATCAGGTTGCGCAGCTGGATCTCCTCGAAGCCGACGCCGGCGCCGATGAAGCGCTCGGCATGGCCGATGTCCGCGTAGTGATCGCCGTGGTAGTCGCGCACGTACGCGATCTGAGAGAAGTTGTTCTCGATCAGGCGCTCGATCAGACGCGACATGCCCAGGACGACACCCGGCGAGCACTGGCGCACCGCATCGTGGATGTCGTTGCGGGCGCGCGATTCGTCCAGCCGTGCGGTGCTGGTGTAGAGCTCCATTGCATCGATATAGCGGTTGAGGTCTATCGCACCGTCGGCGTCCGGCACATGCACGCGAATGGCGTCGGTGTCTGTGTCCACGCCGATCAGCAGCAGGTCGATGGAGGCACCGCAGCAGAAGCTGTTCTCGATCGCCTGCTGAAAGCTCACCAGTCGCTCCAGGCCCGCAGCCGCCGCCTTTGCGGTGTCGGAGCCGTGGGCGGCGCAACCTTCGTTCTCGGGGTCCACCGAGCTGTAGTGATATGCGACCAGCTTCAGGTAGCGGGTCGGCTTATCGGCGGTGTTCGGTAACCCCATGCGGAAGCGCAGCATCTCGGTCTCCACCCACTTCTGGATGCTGTCCTCGATGTCGAACATCGCCCCCGCGTAAGACTTGCGGCGCACCGCACGGTGCGGCAGGCGCAGCACGTAGCGGATCAGGTGCGCCAAGCGGCCGTCCGCGCAGGGCGAGATGTCCAGGGTGTGGAAACCGCGGGTCTGCAGAAACCCCTCGAAGCCCTCGCTGGAATTGGCCGCGTCCTCGGCGGCCAGGGGATCGTGGGTGAAGAACTCGTCGCAGAAACGCCGGTAGGTCGCAAATGTGCACCAGGCGTAGAGGCGACGCATGTCGAGCTGCTCGACCCAGGCATCGGCGAGGATATCGGCGGGCAGCTCGAAGCCCAGCTCCCGGCGGGCGATATCTTGCGCCTGGGTCTCGAAATCGACCTCGTGCTGGTAAGCGGAGATACGCTTCAGGGTGGGCACGATGCGGTCGAACGCGGACTTCACGCCCTGCTCGTAGTCGTTCAGGCGCGCATTCTCCTCAGCCCGGGCCAGGACGTGGCCGGTGCCCAGGCGACCCCGCACCGGGCGCGAGCCCTTCCTGGTAACCCGCCCGACTGCGGGGCTGGGACTGGCTGCAGCACCGATCCCGACCGCACCCGGGCGGCGCATCGGCGCGGCGCCGGTGGCACGCTCAGGGCCCAGGCTGCCGGCCTGGCCTAGGGAATGGCGGTAAGGGCGTGACATCTCGGGTACCGTTGCTTCACTCGTCCCATTACTCGTCGGCTCTTAGCCGCGTGCCCCGCCCGAGTAGGTGACCAGCGCGCCCTTGTCGGTGTTGCCGCTGCCGCCGGTGACCTTGCTGACCGGCTCGGCCACGTCCTCGGGACGACCCTTTGCCATGGCCGCTGCCATGGGCAGCAGCGGGCCGCGGTGGCTCGGATTGCGGGCGAGCGCCGAGGTGCCCTCGGTACCGGTAACCCGGTCACCGCGATCCCAGTCGTCGCCGGTGATCTTGGTGCCGGCATCGATGCCCTCGCCGGTGATGCGCGACTTGACGCGACCGTGAAGCATCGCCTGCTCGGCAGGCGGCTGCGCGAACAGTGGGGCCTCGCCCCGGTTGCCGTTGCCGCGCCCGAATCGGGCCTCCTCGGTGCCGGTCACCTTGCCCGGTGCCATCCCGAAGGGTCCGGTGATCTGACCGCTCTCGCCGGTCGAGCCGGTGACGCCGGAGATCGCTCGAGCAGCCCGTGCGGCGTGCGCCGGCGGCGAGACGCTGAACCGTCCCCAGGACTCGGTTGTCCCGACACCGGGGCCTGCACCCGGCAACGGTTGTGGGAAGTCCGGGCTGCGGGGCTCCGCGGCGGTCGCGGGACAGGCCTCGGCGGCCTGGTCGGCACCGATGTAGGGCGTGCCGGTGACGGGCTCGCATGCACCTTTCGCGTCACCGGTCATCTTGCCGCCGACGCCAGGCTGGATGCCACTCATCACTAATCCGAAAGTGCGCCTACTATGCTCCATGCGTGCGGCGGCTTGGCCGGCCTGAGTCGGCTCGCAGTATTCGCCGTACTGCTCGGCGCCGGCATAGGGGGTGCCGGTGATGGCCTTGCAGGTACCCGGCTCGTCGCCGGTCACGCGCGGTGCGCGCCCAGTCATGGTGCCGGTTACACGCTCTCCACCCAGGGTGGCGGAGACGCCCACCTTGAGATCCTGCGGCTTGGGTGTGGACGCGCAGAACTCGCCGAACTGCTCCTGGCCGATGTAGTCATCGCCGGAAATGTTGCGGCAGCTGCCGGCCTCATCGCCGGTCATGGCCTTGTGCCGACCCACCATAGTGCCGGTTACGGCCCCGCCGCGCAGGGTAGCGCTTGCGCCCACCTTGGGCGGAGCGCTGCCACGCTCGGAACCGGGAGAGCCGAGCTGCATGTACTGAGTGCCGGTGAGGGTGCGCTCGGAGCCTACCTCGTCTCCGGTAACTTTGTTGGAGCGTCCGACGTTGTTGCCGGTCACAGGCTTGCCGCCGAGGGTCTCGGCAGTGCTGATCTTCGATGGCCCCCGCTCCGGTCTAATACCGCAGAAGGCCTCCTGCAGGTTGGCGCCCAGGTACTCGGTACCGGTCACGTTCTTGCAGGTGCCCGACTCGTCGCCGGTTACCTTGGTGCTGCGTCCCACCTCGTTGCCGGTGATTCGGTTGCCGCCGCTGGTGGGGCTGACGCCCACGCGCTTGTAGGCCTTGGCGGGCTCGCTCTGGCAAAACTCGCGGAAGATGTCGGCGCCCATATATTCGGTGCCGGTCACCGTGCGACAGGCGCTGGCCTCATCGCCAGTTACGTCGCGCGAGCGCCCGACCATGGTGCCTGTTACGGTCTGGCCGTAGGAGGTCTGGCTAGCACCCACTTTCCAGGGGGCATCCTGCGCCGCCCCTTGGGCCGGGGCGCTGCGGGCTGCTCGTGACCGCCCGACCGGGGCGGACTTCTTCTGGCCGGCACCGCCGCGGCGGCTACGCTGCTCGCGCAGGGCCTTTGCCAGCTCGCGCCCGGACAGCTCCGGGTTGGCGGCCCGGGCGGTCTGCGCCGCGCTCATCCCGGCGGCGCCCACCCCCGCCTTGCCGCGGGAGGATTGGGCGCGCCGGCGCGCCAGGGACGCTGCCCGGCCTGGGTTGAGGTTTGAATTGATCAGGGCATCCTTGCGGCGCGGCCCGCGCACCTTGGAACGTCCGCTGCTGCGGCCGGGCGCGGCGCTTGCCGGGACGGCCTGCACGGGGGTAATGTCCCGGCGCTCGCCGTTTTCCTTGCAGCCGCAACTGCACCCGTCGTTCTTGCGCTCGGTCTTGGCGATTGTCGCTTCGGCGG
>JARRNE010000171.1:5778-8330 GCA_037385305.1 Chromatiaceae bacterium
GCCTTGCGGCGGGCCAGCGCGGCCGCGCGGCTGGTGCTTTCGCTGCGCGCGGCCATCGGGCGGCGCGGTGCGGCACGCGGGGTGGAGAGTGCAGCAGACACAGGTGCCGAGGCGCCGGCGCGCAGCTCGGACTGGGTCGGGGCAGACGCAGCCGCCTTTGGGCTGCTCGACACGGAATCCGAACCTGTCCGGCTGGGCGCGGAGGAGGTTACGGCCGACTTGCCCGCGCTGGACAAGGCCTTGCGCCTCGCCAGCGCCAACGCGCGTCCGCTCATCCCCTGTGCTTTGCTCTGCTGTGTCATGACTTCACCCGTCTCCTGATTGGCCACTGGTGTGAGTATCTAATCAGCAATTGCTCGAACAACTTATGGACTTGTTGTCGCTATCGCGATCGTTGTCGTAATCGTAATCGCCGGAAATGAGAGGCTGAATTCTGTTCCAGTCTTCATTACGAACAGAGACTATGCGCCGAGCCTGAATCCGATTGCCGTTCGGTTTCTCGCGTCCGGTGTGTGACTGACATCTCCGATTACGACAACGACAACTAATCGGCCTATTCAGGTTGTTCGTGAATCGTCCCTTGGTAACAGCCGCTGGTGACTCTGTCGCGGTCAACTACAGCTTGCTGCCGGGGTCTACGTCAGGCGCGGCCCTCGATGACCACGAAACAAACTCCCTGACTCTGGGTGTAGTTGTCGTAGCCGATCAGGCGAACGTGGTGGTCCGGATAGGCACGGTGGCAGGCGTCGATCTCCGCCACCACGCTTTCCAAATCCTGCTCGCCGAAGAACGGCAGCTTCCACATAGTCCAGTAATGGTTGGTCGAGCGGCTCGGGTGCTCATGCTCGATGGCCGGGGTCCAGCCGTTGGCGATCAGATAGGCGATCTGGTCGTAGATCTCGTCCTGAGTCAGCTTCGGCAGGAAGCCGAAGGTCTCGAGCGTTTGGGCGGTCTGGAAATCACCGATGGTTGCGCTGCTCTTCATTGCGTTGTCCTCGTGATCGATTCAGTGGCTGTGGAAGAAGGGCTGTGCTCAACTGACGTCGAGCTTGTCGACGGTCTCGAACTCGAACTTGATCTCCTTCCAGGTCTCCATCGCAATGGCCAGCTCGGGGCTTTGGCGGGCGGCCTCGGTGAGGATGTCGCGGGCCTCCTTCTCGATCTCGCGACCCTGGTTGCGGGCCTTGACACTGGCCTCCAGCGCGACGCGGTTGGCCGCGGCCCCGGCCGCGTTGCCCCAGGGGTGACCCTGCGTGCCGCCGCCGAACTGCAGGCAGGAGTCGTCGCCGAAGATGGTCACCAGGGCCGGCATGTGCCACACGTGGATACCGCCGGAGGCGACGGCGAAGACGCCCGGCATGGAGCCCCAGTCCTGATCGAAGAAGACGCCGCGGGCGCGATCTTCCGGCACGAAGGACTCGCGCAGCTGGTCGACGAAGCCGAGCGTGGACTGCCGGTCCCCCTCCAGCTT
Source organism: Chromatiaceae bacterium (assembly GCA_037385305.1). Taxonomy (GTDB): domain Bacteria; phylum Pseudomonadota; class Gammaproteobacteria; order Chromatiales; family Chromatiaceae; genus JARRNE01. The sequence continues at coordinate 7,250 of JARRNE010000171.1, forward strand.
GCCCACCACGGTGCCGGTGTGCAGGTGGTCTCCGCCGGACAGGCGCAGGCACTTGGCCAGCACGCGAAAGTGGATGCCGTGCTTGGGATGGCGATCGATGACGGCGTGCATGGCGCGGTGGATGTGCAGCAGCATGCCGTTCTTGCGGCACCACTTGGCAAGGCCGGTGTTGGCGCAGAAGCCGCCGGTCAGGTAGTCGTGCATGATGATCGGGCTGCCCACCTCCTTGGCGAACTCGGCGCGCTCGTACATCTGCTCCGGATCCGGGGCGGTGACATTGAGGTAGTGACCCTTGCGCTCGCCGGTCTCCTGCTCGGCCTTGTGGATGGCCTCGGCGACAAACTCGAAGCGATTCTGCCAGCGCATGAAGGGTTGGGAGTTGACGTTCTCGTCGTCCTTCGTCAGGTCCAGGCCTCCGCGCAGGCACTCGTAGACGGCGCGCCCGTAGTTCTTGGCAGACAGGCCCAGCTTCGGCTTGATGGTACAGCCGAGCAGCGGGCGGCCGTATTTGTTGAGCTTGTCGCGCTCGACCTGGATGCCGTTGGGCGGACCCATGCAGGTCTTGATGTAGGCGATGGGGAAGCGGATGTCCTCCAGGCGCAGGTGGCGCAGGGCCTTGAAGCCGAACACGTTGCCGACGAGGGACGTCAGCACGTTGACCACGGAGCCTTCTTCGAACAGGTCGATCGGGTAGGCAACGAAGGCGTAGAAGGACTCGTTGTCGGCGGGCACGTCTTCGATGCGATAGGCGCGTCCCTTGTAATACTCCAGGTCGGTCAGGAGCTCCGACCACACGGTGGACCAGGTGCCGGTGGAGGATTCGGCCGCGACCGCCGCGGCGACTTCCTCGCGCGGAACACCGGGCTGACCGGTGCATTTGAAGCAGGCCAGCAGGTCAGTATCGAGCGGGACATAGTCCGGCGTCCAATACATATCGCGGTATTCTTTTACACCCGCGTCATAGGTCTTAACAGCCATGATCAACTCCTGTTCGGTTGCTGGGTTTGGCAGTGATATAAGCGTTCCCGATAGGGACAGGGAGTTTAGATAACCGGCAGCATCCGCATCCAATACATCTTTC
>JARRNE010000172.1:0-5734 GCA_037385305.1 Chromatiaceae bacterium
GTTCGGCATGACCGACTCCGGAACCACGGACTGGGGTGCCCGCAAGTGAGCGCGATGCCAGGCGTCCGAGTACTTGCCGCCGACCCGCGCCAGGTCAGGGCCGGTGCGCTTGGACCCCCACTGGAAGGGGTGGTCGAACATCGACTCCGATGCCAAGGAGTAGTGCCCGTAGCGGTCCTTCTCATCGCGGAACGGGCGAATCATCTGCGAATGACACAGATAGCAGCCTTCGCGCTCGTAGACATCCCGTCCGGCGAGCTCGAGGGCGGTATATGGGCGTATTCCGTCGCCCGCTTTCCAGCTCCAAACCTGCTTACCGGAAGCGTCTACCGTCACGATCGGGGTCTTACCGACCTTAGACCAGACGATCTCCGGGAATTTGTTGTACTCCATCGTGCCCTTTAGAAAGAACAGCGGCACGATCTCCACGATTCCGCCGATCGAAAGCACGACTGCCAGGACGATCAGAAGGGCCCAGATATTCCGCTCCATGCGGTCCTGGAGGCCTTTGGGTGCAGTTGCTTCTGCCATTCTGAATTACCTCCAAGATCACGCGGCGGCCAGGGCGCGGGCCTGCCGCAGGCTACCCTGGGAAACGGACTTGCGAATCGTCATCACGACGTTGACAAGCATGATGAGCGCCCCGCTCCAGAAGATAGCTCCCCCCACAGCACGCATCACGTAGTAGGGGTGCATCGCAGCGACGGACTCGGCAAAGGTGTAGGTCAGGGTGCCGAACTCGTCGTAGTCGCGCCACATCAGGCCTTGCATGATGCCGGATACCCACATGGCAACGATGTAGGTCACTGTGCCGATCGTCGCGGTCCAGAAATGGGTGTTGACGAGCTTCTCCGACCACATCTCCGTATGCCAGAGACGCGTCATCAGGTGATAAGTGGCGCCGATGGAGATGCCCGCCACCCAGCCCAGGGCGCCGGAATGCACATGGCCGATCGTCCAGTCCGTATAATGAGACAGGGCATTGACCGTCTTCAGGGACATAACGGGGCCTTCGAAGGTGGACATCGCATAGAAGGCCAGCGCACTAATCAGGAAGCGCAGCACGTAGTCCGTCCGCAGCTTGTCCCAGGCACCCGAGAGGGTCATCATTCCGTTCACAGCGCCGCCCCAGGAGGGGATGATCATGGCGAGCGACACGGCAGCACCCAAGGATCCGGCCCAGTCCGGCAGTGCGGTGTACTGCAGGTGATGGGCACCGAGCCATACGTAGCCGAACATCAGGGCCCAGAAATGAATGACGGAGAGGCGGTACGAATAGATGGGGCGGTTGGCCTGCTTAGGCACGAAGTAATACATGATACCCAGGAACCCCGAGGTCAAATAAAAGCCGACCGCGTTGTGGCCCCACCACCACTGGATCATGGCGTCCTGCACGCCTGAGAATATCGAGTAAGACTTGAACAGACCCACAGGAACCGCAAGGCTGTTCACCACGTGCAGGTAGGTGATCATCACCATCATCCCGAGGAAGAACCAATTCGACACATAGATGTGCGAGGTCTTGCGGATAGCGAGGGTCATAACGAAATTCAGGGTGAAGGCGATCCAAACGACCGCGATCAGGATGTCAATCGGCCACTCGAGCTCGGCGTATTCCTTCGCCTGAGTCAGGCCGAGGGGCAGGGTGATGACCGCGGCGAGGATGACGAGGTTCCAGCCCCAGAAGGTGAACCAAGCGAGCTTGTCGCTCCAGAGCCGCACGCCGCAGGTCCGCTGGACGGTGTAAAAGGCCGTGGCCATTAAGGTGCATCCGCCAAAGGCGAAGATCACGGCATTGGTGTGGAGGGGCCGCAGGCGCCCGAACCCGATGTAAGGGATGTCGAAGTTGAGCGCCGGCCAAGCCAGCTCAGAGGCGATGTAAACGCCGACCGCAGCGCCCACCACCAAGTAGACGACGGCCATGACGGTGAACCAGCGTACAACATCGAAGTTGTACTTCTGTTCCAGTCCAGCTTCCATAAAACCTCCCCGAAATACTGGGAAAACAACACCCGTTTGCGAGCACCCCTGCCCGTTTTGTGAGACGCCAAATCCCCTCGGCGCAACCTGGTGATCAAAAAGGATTGGTTGCACATTGTCAAGGCAGCCGGGTAACGCAACCCTTGGTAGGAGCAGGCATCTGCGCCCCTCTTAAAGAGGCTGCCGCAAACGGTGGCAGCCTCTGAAATGCAGCGACGCACGGCCGCTTTCGGCGGCCGCAAGCCCTTAAGAACTCCGGGGCGGGAAATCGGAATGGTCCGGCCCCAGGTCGCACAAGCGCCTGGAGGGACTATTGCGACACCCTCCTTGCAGGGCGTCGATGCGGTCGATAATCGGCCGACGGAAGGGATACAGGTAGAGGACGACCCGCCCTATTTGAAGAAGGCGTCCAGAGAGAAGCCCTCGGCCTCCAGGATGTCCCGCAGCCGGCGCAGGGCGTCCATCTGGATCTGACGGACCCGCTCGCGGGTGACACCCAGCTCCCGGGCGACATGCTCCAGGGTGGAGTGATCGTAGCCGTGCAGGCCGAAGCGGCGTTCCACCACCTCCCGCTGCTTCTCGTTGAGCTTCGCCAGCCAATGGTCCAGGTTGGCCTCGATATCGTGGTCCTGGATCCTATCCGCCGGATCGTGCGCCCCATCGTCGGGCAGCATGTCCACCAAGGGCTTGTCCGCGTCCTTGCCGTAAGGGGTATCGACGGAGGTGATGTGCTCGTTGAGGCCAAGCATGCGTTTGACCTCCCAAATCGGCTTGTCGAGCAGCTCGGCGATGTCCTCGGAGGTCGGCTCGTGGTCCAACCGCTGGGCGAGGCGCCGGGCCGCCTTGAGGTAGACGTTGATCTCCTTCACTACATGTATCGGCAGACGCACCGTCCGGGTCTGGTTCATAATGGCCCGCTCGATGGTCTGGCGGATCCACCAGGTGGCGTAGGTGGAGAATCGGAAGCCGCGCTCTGGATCGAACTTCTCCACCGCGCGGATCAGCCCGAGGTTCCCCTCCTCGATGAGGTCCAGCAGCGGAAGCCCCCGGTTGAGGTACCGCCGGGCGATCTTGACCACGAGACGGAGGTTGCTGACGATCATGCGCTGGCGCGCCGCGTTGTCACCGCTTTGCGCCCGGCGAGCGAAGTAGACTTCTTCCTCCGCCGTCAGCAGCTTTGACCCGCCGATTTCGTTCAGGTAGAGACGAGTAGCGTCGAAGTCGCTCTCATCGACGGCGAACTGGCTCGGCGACGGCTCGATCGAGTCGACCTCCGACGAGATGTCCTCAATCCCCTCGGTGCTGTCGTCGACGTCGACCTCTGCCGTGTCTGCGTTCTCGTCCCCGCCGTCCTCCCCGAGCAGATCGAGGTCGTCGCCACCGAGCTCACCATCAGTGGTCAGGTCCGGTCGCTCCTCGATGCTTGCCATGGGAAACACCCTCGCAGCAGGAGACCCGATCAGGTGGAACCGGGGAGGTAGCTCAGCGGATTCACCGGCTTACCGTTCTTGCGGATCTCGAAGTGCAGCCCGTAGCCGCCACCCGGGAGCTGCCCCACCTCTGCAACGGGCTCGCCGCGGCCCACCTGGTCTCCCTCCTTCACCAGGAGCCGACGGTTGAAGCCATAAGCGCTCAGGTACTTGTTGTTGTGCTTGATGATGATAAGGTTGCCGTATCCCTTGAGTCCACTGCCGCTGTAGACGACCTTACCGCTCTCCGCCGCCAGCACCATCTCGCCCGGCTTACCACTGATGCGAATCCCCTCGCGGGTGCGGTCGCCGCGACGGAAGCTCTGCAGCACCCTCCCGCGCAAAGGCCAACTCCAACGCAATCCGCCTTTCACCGCGACCCTGGCGGGCTTTTTCGCCACCTGGGGAGGCTTCGTCCCGACGGAGCGGCGGGACTGCGTCGGCCGCTCCTCGGCTACTCGGGTCTCCGCAGGCCTCGGCGTCGGCTGGTGACTCGGCGACTTTCGCTTGGCCCCGGGCTGTGTGGCCGGAGGAACAATGCGCAGGAGGCTTCCGGCATACAGGCGATAAGGGGGCTTGATCCCGTTCCAGCGGGCGACCTCGTGGTAATCCAGACCGCGCCGCGACGAGATGCGGTAGAGCGTCTCGCCGCGAAGCACCCTATGATAGCCTGGGGGGACCGGGCCGAGTCTCTCGCGGCTTTCGACGGGGGCTGGTCCCAGAGAGGTGCAGCCCAGTATGAGGGCGGAGACAGCGAGCACGGGCAGGAGACGCCAACCCTGGAGCCGGGCCGTCAATCCCAGCCCGATGCGGCAAGAGCAAAGCGCCTGATTCGACCCCGTGCGGCCTGGCTGAAACCTCATCCGTACCCGTACAGTCTATTGCCGCAATGGCCACATTGGCCCGACCCTCGGTAGGGCGAGATTAAAGCGGAAAGCCCCATGCCCATCAAGCGATGCCCCCGAGGAGGGGTACGAAGGTGACGGGCTCGAGCAGCTCGCGCTCGTAACCGGCCTCCGTCCGTGTGACCCGCACCAACGCCTGGGTGCTCCCCTGGCCGATTGGGACGACCATCGAGCCTCCGGGACTCAGCTGGGCCATCAACACCCGGGGGATGCCCGCCGGTGCGGCGGTTACCAGAATGCCGTCGAACGGCGCGTACTCGAGCCAGCCAAGGGCGCCGTCGCCGTGTCGCAGACGCACATTTCGGAGCCTGAGCTCCTTTAGCCGGCGCTCCGCCTCCCGCAGCAGGTCCCCCACCCGCTCGACACTGTAGACCCGTCGGACGAGAGTGGCCAGCACGGCCGTCTGAAATCCCGATCCAGTTCCCACCTCCAGCACTGTGTTCAGCCGCCCCCGCTCCAGCAGGGCCTCGGTCATGCGCGCGACCGTATAGGGCTGGGAGATGGTCTGTCCATGGCCGATCGGCAGCGCGCAGTCCTCGTAAGCCCGGCTCGCCAATGCCTCATCCACGAAGAGGTGCCGGGGTACCTGGCGCAGGGCGTACAGCACCGTCGGGATTCGCACGCCGTCCTTGTCTATGCGCCGGATGAGACGCTCCCGGGTCCGCTGGGAGGTCATCCCGATTCCGTGCGCCAGGGTAGTAGCCGTCACCGACATGCATCGAGCCATCGCGCCAGGGGCTGAACCGCGCTGTGGCGCGTCAAGTCCACCTGCAGCGGTGTGACCGAAACCAAGCCGTTGCGCAGGGCGTGAAAATCGGTTCCGGGCCCAGCGTCCTGCTCCGGCCCGGCGGGTCCGACCCAGTAGACAGTGCGCCCCCGCGGATCCTTCGCAGGGGTCACCGGCTCGGCCCTGTGCCGGTGTCCCAGACGGGTCGCAGCGAAACCCCTGAGCTCTTCGTACGGCAGATCGGGGACGTTCACATTAAGGATGATATTAGGCTCGAACGCCTCACGGGTCAGATTGCGCACGAGCCGGGCCGCGACCCGACCGGCCGTCTCCAGGTGCTTCGGCAAGTGCGCGTCCACCGAGACGGCCATAGCCGGCAATCCCAGGAAACGCCCCTCCGTCGCGGCGGCCACCGTCCCGGAGTAGATCACATCGTCTCCAAGATTCGGCCCATGATTAATGCCCGCGACCACGATATCCGGCTCATAATCAAGCAACCCGGTGATGGCGAGATGGACGCAATCCGTCGGCGTCCCCTCCACCCGCAGATATCCGTTCTCCGCTCGATCGGCCCTAATGGGAACCGTCAGGGTGAGCGAATTGCTGGCCCCGCTCCGGTCCCGGTCGGGGGCGACCACCGTGACGTCCCCGAG
>JARRNE010000173.1:0-8921 GCA_037385305.1 Chromatiaceae bacterium
GGCATAGAACAGGGGCGAGGCGTGACCCTTCGAGAAGATCAGCCGGTCGTTGTTGGGGTGCCCGGGCTCGTCGAGCCGATAGCGGAAGAAGCCCCCGAAGAAGAGGCAGCTCATGAGCTCCACGGCGGATAGGGACGAGGTCGGGTGACCCGACCCCGCCCGACCCGTGGCATTCAGAATGAGCCAGCGCATGCGGGTCGCGATGCGGGCAAGCTCCTGTCTCTTCGATTGGCGTCCGACGTCGTTCACGGCATCCTCCTTCTTAGGTGGGCTGCGGGTCACCGGGAGTGCTGCCCAGCTACAAGCTCGGCAGAGAGCACCACTTGCTGTTGAAGCTGTCATGTCGCAGGTCGCGTGCCAGGCCGTGTGGCGACGGCACTTGGAGCCGCGCCCCTGGTAGGACCTGTGCAAGGGCGGGATCCAGGTCGCTGATTGGCCCAGGGGGAAATGACCCGCGACGGGGGCACATGAGCCAACGGCCGTCTACCGCCCCGGCGACGACTCCCTGCGCGTACGACCGCCGGGCCGCCTCAGTCGCTCACCTGCCCTCGGGTAGTTGACCCCGAGGGAATCGTCGCCGCTGGCGTTCGCCTGGCCAAGCAGAGAGATGCGGTCCATGGGGCTGTCCTTATCCATCAGGGTCGTGAGCCCGAGCGAGGCCCGCTCGGCGTCAGGACAGAAGGCCACGAGCACCGACCGGCGCGTCCGGTGCCCATCCGGATTCTTTAGGCACTCGTCTCCCATCGCGTCGCCAAGTTCCGCTGGACGCGATACAAACAACAGGCCGGGATTGTCCTGTGCCTTGCCCCCCCTAGGCGAAGGCGGCTGTGAGGATGGTTGGCACGCTACCGAGTGCGCGCCCAGTGATCGTGGCGCAGGACTTGCGTATGCATCGCATGTGGGGCCTCGGGCCGGCCGGCGAGGCGTCCTCAACCATCCTCATGCGTTTCGCAACTGCCAGGGCCAGGAGTCATGCCGAATGAAGCGAGATCAAGGTGGACCGCGCATCTACAACCTCTTTCCGACCCTCCTCGGCTCCGTGGATGCCTGGCAGGAGCGGCTGCCGGTCATCGCCGGCATGGGCTTCGACTGGATCTTCCTGAACCCCTTCCAGTATCCGGGCTTCTCGGGGAGCCTGTATGCGGTGAAGGACTACTATCGCCTGCACCCGGTCGTGCGGGGAAACAGCGACGAACCCCCGGACGAGCGCCTCCGCCGCTTCGTCGTGGCGGCCGGCGAGGCGGGGATCTCAGTCATGATGGACCTGGTGGTGAACCACACCGCGAAGGACTCGGGCCTGGTGGAGGATCACCCGGACTGGTACCTGCGCAACGAGGAGGGGGATGTACGCTCCCCCTTTGCCGTCGATCCCGACGATCCGGACGCGGTGACCGTCTGGGAGGACCTGGCGGAGCTGGACTACTCGGAGCGACCGGCGCGCGCCGAGATGCTGGCTTACTGGGATGCGGTGGTCTCTCACTACGTGGGGCTGGGCTTCCAGGGCTTCCGCTGCGACGCCGCCTACAAGGTGCCCGGGGAGGTATGGGAGGAGCTGATCGGGGCCGCTCGCGGAGGAAATCCACACGTCACCTTTTTCGCCGAGACCTTGGGCGCCCAGATCGACGAGGTGGATCAGCTCCGCCCCGCCGGCTTCGATTACTTCTTCAACAGCGCCAAGTGGTGGGACTTTCGGGCCGACTGGCTGCTGGATCAGTACGAGCAGTTCCGCCACCTGGCTCCCTCCGTCGCCTTTCCGGAGAGCCATGACACCAAGCGGGTCGCCGCCGAGTCAGGGGGCAGCGAGCGGGAGTCGCGGCTTCGCTATCTGTTTGCCGCCTTCTTCTCCAGCGGGGTTATGATGCCCATCGGCTACGAGCTCGGGTTCAGGCGCCCCCTGCACGTGGTAAAGACCCGCCCGGAGGATTGGGAGGAGCCCGCATTCGACCTCACGGACTACGTCGCCGCCGTCAACCGCATGAAGGCCGACACGCCGGCGTTGAATCAGGAGGGTCCGCAGGTGCGCTTCACCGCCCCCGATGCCCCCCTGGTAGGTCTGGTGCGACGCGCAGTGCAGGGCGCGGGGCGGGCGACGGCCCTCATCAACCCGGACCCGGAACATAACCACGACTTCCCAGTCGCCGAGCTCGCAGCTGCGCTGGAGAGCGAGTCCGCGGCGTTACGCGAGATCACCCCTTTTCACGAGGATCCGCGCCCCGGCGAGCGCGAACACCTGCGGGTGGAACCGCGAAGCTCGAGGGTGTTCACCTCGGCCGAATGACCGCCGCGGTACGGTCCGACAGCGGACGTCCCCGAGAGGGCTCTTCCACTAACGCTGGCACGCACCGCGGCGACTGGCATGCGAGTCCGGTTTCCTTTGCTATGGGTTCCCGGTCGTCCCGAGGCCAAGCAGATCCGGCGCACACTGAGACCTGGTCCGAGGAGTCTACCTTGCCCCTTCCCATCGAAGACTATGCCCTGATCGGCAACACCCGCACCGCCGCCCTGGTTGGCCGGGACGGGTCCATCGACTGGCTCTGTCTGCCCCGCTTCGACTCGGCCGCCTGTTTCGCTGCGCTCCTCGGTGGTGAGCAGCACGGCCGCTGGCTGATCGCTCCGGCCGAGGCGATACGCTCGGTCCGCCGCGCCTATCGTCCGTCCACCCTGATACTGGAGACCGACGTCGAGACCGACGGCGGCCGCGTGCGCGTCACCGACTTCATGCCGCATTGGGAGGGCCGCTCGGACGTCGTGCGCCTCGTGCGGGGGCTACGCGGCCGGGTACGCATGCGTACGGAGTTCACGATCCGCTTCGGCTATGGCGAGGTAGTGCCCTGGGTGCAGGCGCGCGATGGCGGGCTCCTCGCCACAGCCGGACCCGACGCGATTGCGTTTCGCACCCTGATCCCGCTCCAAGGCGGAGACGACTACACGACAAGGGCCAAGTTCGATATCGCGGCGGGCCAGGTGGCCGCGTTCACCCTTTCGTACTTCCCGTCCCACGAGCGCGCGCCCCTTCCCCTCGATCCCGAGGCCGCCTGCGCCGACACCGCCGCCTGGTGGCGGGACTGGTGCGAGCGCTCAACCTATGACGGCCACTACGCCGACCAGCTGGCGCGCTCCCTGATCACCCTGAAGGCGTTGACCTACTCGCCGACCGGGGGCATCGTCGCCGCCCCCACCAGCTCCCTGCCGGAGCGCTTAGGTGCCGGGCGCAATTGGGATTACCGTTTCTGCTGGCTGCGAGACGCCACCTTTACTCTCTATGCCCTCCTCACCGCCGGTTACACGGATGAAGCCCGCGCCTGGAGGGAGTGGCTCCTGCGGACCGCGGCGGGCCGACCCGAGGACCTGCAAATCGTCTATGGGGCGGACATGCCTGGGAGCTGCAACGCGTGCTTTTGGACTTCCTCGAGTCGGCCTGGGACGAGCCCGACAACGGCATCTGGGAGGTGCGCGGGCCGCGGCGCCAGTTCACCCACTCCAAGGTCATGGCCTGGGTGGCCTTCGACCGAGCCGTGAGGGCAATCCGCCGCTTCCAACTCGAGGGCCCCCAGGAGCGCTGGGAGCGGATCCGGGACCGAATTCACGAGGAGATCTGTCGGTGCGGCTATGACGCGGGGCGCCGCAGCTTCATGCAGGAGTATGGCGGCAAGGCCCTGGACGCCAGCCTGCTGATGCTTCCGCTGGTCGGCTTCCTGCCCGCGGACGACGAGCGCGTGCGGGGAACCGTCGAGGCAATCGAGCGCGAGCTGACGAGGGACGGACTCGTCCTGCGCTACTCGCCGGACCACGACGTGGACGGCTTACCGCCCGGGGAGGGTGTCTTCCTGCCATGCTCTTTCTGGCTGGTCGACAACCTGGCCATGACGGGGCATGTCGCAGATGCACGGCGACTGTTTGAGCGCCTGCTCGGCCTGTGCAACGACCTTGGCCTCATTTCAGAGGAATACGACCTGGAAAACCGCCGCCTCGTCGGCAACTTCCCCCAGGCATTCACCCACGTGGCACTCATCAACAGCGCCCGAAACCTTAGCCGCGGCGGCGGACCCGGGGAGCACCGCGGGGCCAAGGTCCAGGAGTCCCCGACACGGCAGTGACGCATCCCCGACCGTCCTTCGATCCCGACCCGGCACGCCGACGGGTTTTCCAGGGTAAGCCGGAGTTGCAGTAAATCGACAGGTCCGCGTGCGCATGGGCGGCGACCTTGGTCCGACGATCGGCGGCGGCGCGATCGTCAAGCAGGGGGGCGCGGCCCACGGCACCGCCACCGCCGCCGCCATCTGGGGCACCGGCGCCATCGGCGCCGCCGTCGCCTTTCACCGCTACGAGATCGCCGTCCGGTTACCCTCCTCAACTTCTTCACCCTGCTGGCCCTCAGGCCCCTCAAGGGACTCATTCGAAGTCGGCGCGGGCGCGACGCGGAGGAAACCGACGCCGACGACGACCCCGACTGACCGGACTTACCCCTGGCGCCTCGCAATGGCGAGCCGCAGGGGCAAATGCGCCGCCAGCGGCTCAAATCAGCCTCGGTGCCCAGGCACCCGGCTCAGGTCGCGGGCGGGTGTGTGGAACACCCGCCAAACCCTTCGCCGTGGCGCGCTTCACCCTTGCGCTGGTCAAAAGGATCCATCGGCTGGATGAGCAGAGGACGGGTTGCACCCGATTCCGGCAACAGTGGGCGCACCGGCCTCGGCCCGCTCGGCGAGGAGGTCTGCAGCAATTTGCTCCCCGCTCACGGGGATGGCGAAAAGGAAGCCCTGCAGTTGGTTGCAGCCCAGTTTGCGCAGCAATACGGACTGAGATTGTGTCTCCACACCCTCGGCAACCACGGTCAGTCCGAGGGTACGGCCTAATGCTAGTATGGTCTTCACGATAGCCAGACCGTTGGCATCCAACTCCGACTCGGCAACGAAGCTGCGGTCTATCTTCAGCACATCGATAGGCAAGTGGCGCAGATAGGCTAGACTGGAGTAGCCGGTCCCGAAATCATCGATTGCTACTCTAACGCCGAGCGCTTTGAGAGCATGCAAAGTCTGCACGACCTCTTTCCGGTGTGCCATCAGCACGCTTTCGGTGACCTCGATTTGGAGCAAAGCCGGTGAGATAGCGGCCTGTGCGGTCGTCTTCCGCACCCGACTCACCAGATCTCCGGCGGAAAGCTGCTTTGCAGAAACATTGATCGCCACCGGCAGCCATCCCAGGCCCATGAGCTCCCAACGGGCGATTTGCTGGCAAGTCTCGACCAAGACCCATTCCCCAATCTGAGTGATCAGACCGGTGTCCTCGGCCACGGGAATGAATTGGGCTGGGGAAATACAACCCTGTTTCTGATTGCGCCAGCGCAGCAATGCCTCGTAGCCTACCACCGTGCCACTAGAGGCACTGACCTTGGCTTGATATTCCAATGACAGCTCGTTGCGCTGGATTGCCTGGCGCAGATCCAGATCCAGTTCCAGTCGTCGGGCTGCCTGCTCTGACATATTGGCCTGAAAATACCGAAAGGTGCCCCGACCGGCTGTCTTTGCCTCATACATGGCGGTGTCGGCATTCTTCATCAGCGTTGCTGCATCGGTGCCGTCATCAGGATAGACGGCGATACCGATCGAGACTTCGATGTGAATTTGATGGGAACGCACTTGAAGTGGTGCCGCCAAGGCATGGGAAATCTTTCGGGCCAGCACGGCACAGCTTTCACTATGGCGAATCCCGTGCAGCAGAATGAGAAATTCATCGCCTCCCAGCCGCCCCAGCGTGTCGCAGCTGCGAATCTGCTCCCGGATGAGTACTGCCACCTGTTGCAGCAGAACGTCACCCACCGCGTGGCCAAGACCGTCGTTCACACCCTTGAAGTGGTCGATGTCGAGAAACATTACCGCGAGCCTTTGCCGCTCCCGCTCGGCAAGGGCAATGCCTTGCCGCAGGCGATCTTCCAACAGCAACCGATTCGGCAGTCCGGTCAGCGTATCGTGATAGGCAAGATAGCGAATCCGCTCGTCCTTTTCTCGCGCCTCGGTAATATCGTTGAATACCAACACATAATGGGTGACCTGGTCGTCGGCATTGCGCACCCCGTCTATCAAACGGCGCTCGAGGAAGGTGCCGCCATCCGCCTTGCGGCTCCAGAGCTCACCTTTCCAGCGGCCTGCCTGAATGAGCTGCTTCCACATCCGGTCATGGGCTGATGCCTCTTCCGGGTGGGAGCCCAAACTGCTGAGGTGGCGTCCAACGATGTCACCGGGAGCAAGCCCGGTGATGTGCGTGAAGGCAGGATTGACCTCGAGAACGATCCCTAGATGATCCAACACCATCACACCCTCGGCGGTATTGTCGACGGCCACGGCAGATAGACGCATCTTTTCGGTGCGCTCTACCACCATCGCCTCCAATGCGTTGTTCTGCTCCCAGAGCTTGCTCTGCGCCGCCAACAAGTCTTCATTGAGTCGTTCAACCTGTGCCCGTTGGGTCATCGCAGCGCTCGATAGCTGCCGGTTTTCGTGCAGACGCAGATGCGCCTCCATCAGCATGCGCCGGCTTTGAGCATGGGTGAGCAGCATCACCCCAAGATAAGCGAGGCCGAGCCCCGTCAGGGCGATGCCATAAGGCTGCTCGGAGGAAAGGATGAGGGAGGCGGGCCCCAGCATGCAGGCCAAGTAGAAGCGTGCCGACCAGTTGAGACCCGCCAATACTGAGGCCGCACCTCCGGCCATGCCGGCTTGGATGACCGCAAGCGCCAGCTTTTCGTAGGTGGCGATGCCAGGGAACACCAAGGGTGGCAGGACCGCCCAGAGCAGCGAAGTCCCCAGCAGCGGTATGACGAACAGGCGCTCCTTGAAATCAGTCGCATAAGCGGATAGGTCTGCGCAGACCTTGAAGATGATTACTCCTCGCAACGAGGAGAGCAGCAACATCGCCACCAGCCAGGGTGGACAGAGCAACTCACGGGTCATGAGCCAGTGCAGCCAGGTGATTCCAGCAATTGCCATGATATTCATGGCTGTGCCACCTCGGCCTTGTCGATAGGTGCCGTCGATCAGTCCGGCGCGGATGTCATCTGCGGCCTCAACAAGGTTCATGGAGGTCCCTGGACCTGGATCCCGCAACTGGTGGATGGTTACGCGCCTCGGTGTCATCCTTGGCGAGAATCTACAGCCATGCTCACGATGAACAGGAGGGGATCGTGTCCATGTCCACCGAAGTCCCCCACGCGAATCCCGTCCGCGGCCGTTTCAACTCCTGGCTGCTGGCGAAGTTCGAGGACGACTTCCACGAGGAAATGGGCCCCCACAAGACCAAGCATATCGGGTCGCTGGCGGGTACGATAATCGAGATCGGCGCCGGTAACGGCGTGAACTTTCGCTACTACCCCTCGGGTGTGCGGGTCGTGGCCTACGAGCCGAACCCCTATATGCACGATCGGCTGTACGCCTCCGCCAGAGCTCACGGCCTGGATGTGGAGCTGCGCGCCGTCAGCGCAGAAATGCTGGACTTCGAAGACGACGCGATCGATGCGGCGGTGTGCACGCTGGTGCTGTGCACAGTGCCGAATCCCGTCCGGCTGATCAGCGAGGTCCGACGAGTGCTCAAACCAGGCGGACGCTTCTTCTTCATCGAGCACGTGGCCGCCGAACGGGGCACCTTCCTGCGCCGCATGCAAGATCTCCTGCATGGACCCTGGCGCTATGTCTTCGAGGGCTGTCACACGAACCGCGAAACCGGTACCCTGTTGGAGGAAGCCGGGTTCTCGCACGTGGAGATCGACCGCTTCACCTCTGGGAAAATGCCGCCTGTGGTAGTGCCGCAGATCGTGGGTGTGGCTACGAAGTAGGTGACCTTCAGCTTCGGCAGCTCAAATAGGCCAAACGGCGTGACCGAGTAGCCTCGCCACGAGGCATTGACCCAGCCGACAATCGGCAGAACGATCAGGAGCGCGGAGAGCAGCCAATGGACGGTGCGCGCCGACCGCACCTGCCACGGCGGCACACCAGCCGCTGGCTCCGGTTCCCTTTGCGTCGCCCTCCAGAGCAGCCGCATCACCGCGACGAATAGGATGAGCACGCCAAGCGAGAAGTGCAGGCCGATCAGGGTCGTCTGGGGCGTGTCGCGGCCGATGTCCGGCATCGTCCAAGCGACAGCGAACTGGGCCACCAGGAGCGCCACAACCAACCAATGCAACAGAATCGCCGTCCCCGTGTAGGCGGGCTTTGGGTTAGCCATGAATTCGCTCCTTCCGGCGCTGCTGAGTGCCTTCTGAACGTTGCGCCCCAGCACTGGCGAGTCGATGTAGCCCAGCGGGTGCAGCGTGCGGATGATGCTCTCGCCATCGCCGATCGTCGGGCCGGCTCGCGCTGCCAAAGCGCCGTGAGCAGGTAGCGAACCTCGTCGTCTGGAATCCGAGAGAATGAGCGGCGCCACGCCCAACCCTGCCGAAACGCTCGGGGGTGGCGAGGCGGGTTACTTCATCGGCCTTCGGTCCAAGGGCGCTCACCGTCTCCCGCAGAGCCACGGGGACGGCCAAAACCAGCTTCGCCGGCCTGCTGGCCTCCGTGCCCTGGGGAGCGGCCGTCCGTGGCCGCTTCTTCCATGCACGGACCCTCTCCCTGGGTGGCCCGCCCGCTTCGCGCGCGTCGGAGCGCTCCCTCTCTCCGCTCCCTGCCCCGCAGCGGCTTCCTGGCGCTGCGAACGCCGGCCTGTCCCTGGGCCGGGCTCTGAACGGCACAACCCGCCGGTGATTCAACCGAGGCATGCACGGCCGCCCTTGACCGGGACGATTGTCAGGGCCGTAGGGCCCGCCGACCGCTCCTTGGTTCCCGCTCAGGCTGAGGGATCTCGCCCCAGCCGCGCCCGGGTCAGGCGCTCTCCGCCGTCAGGTAGTTCTCGGTGACGAAACTCCACTTGACCAAGCTCCAGAAGGCGCTCTCGTA
>JARRNE010000174.1:0-7593 GCA_037385305.1 Chromatiaceae bacterium
GGGCATCCTGTACTGGCGCGGCTGGCGCCGGCGCCAGCAGGCGGGCCTGGCGACGGGCGTAGGCCGCACTCTCAGCTTCTACCTGGGCCTGGTGCTGATCTACGGGGTCATGCAGACCTACGTGGACTACCTCTCGCAGCACATGTTCTGGGTGCACCGGGCCCAGCATCTGGTGCTGCATCATCTGGCGCCGTTTCTGATCATGCTCGCCGTGCCCCACGAGGTGCTGGGCTGGGGGCTTCCAGCGGGCCTGCGCGAACGGGTGCTGCTGCCACTCTGGCGCAGCCCGCCGGTGCGGCTCGCCTACCGTGTGGTACAGAATCCTGTGGTGTCGCCCCTGCTGTTCGTGGGCCTGATCTACTTTTGGCTGATGCCGTCGGTGCACTTCGCCGCCATGCTGAGCGCTTCCCGCTACCAGCTGATGAACTGGAGCATGGTGCTGGACGGGCTGCTGTTCTGGTGGCTGGTGCTGGATCCGCGCTCGCCGCGGGAGCCCGGCGTGCTGGGCTATCCAGCCCGCATCGCCCTGCTGTGGGCGATCATGCTGCCGCAGATTGCCATCGGAGCGCACATCGCGCTCAGCAAGTCGGTGCTCTATGACGTGTATGGCGTATGTGGCCGTGCCTGGCCGGTGAGTCCTCTGGTCGACCAGGAAACGGGGGGGATCATCACCTGGATTCCGGCGGCCATGATGAGCGTGCTCGCCATCCTGCTGGTGCTGCGCATGTGGATGCGGCACAGCGCGCGGGTGGAGAGGGCGCCGGCACCTCCACGCGCGCGGCTCTCGAGGAGTCTGCCATGAAGCGAGCCTTGCTCTCGGCCCTATTGCTAGCGGTCACCATGGTCGCTCAGGCCGGACCGCCGCCAGTGGCGATCGGTGATGCGCGTATACGCTGGCTGCCGGGGGAGCTGCCCATGGCGGGCTACTTCTCGATCACCAGCCACGCGTCGACGCCCCTGCGGCTAGTGGGAGCCGCCAGCCCCGCTTTCGCTCATGTGATGCTGCACCGTAGCCTGCACGAGGGTGGCGTGGCGCGCATGGTCCACGTCGACGACGTAGCGCTGGCCCCGGGTCAGGCCGTGGTGTTCGAGCCAGGCGGTTACCATTTGATGTTGATGCACCGCAAGGAGGCCTTACAGCCTGGTGAGGAAGTGCCGGTGACCCTGCGCTTCGGCGATGGTGAGACGCTCGAAGTGCCCTTTCGGGTGGAGGGAGCGCAGGGCAAATGACGCGCGCTCGCGCAGCAGTTGACCGCGCGGCGGGCGTGTGTTTCGGTGCATTGCTGCTGATGGGTTTGCTCGCCGGATGCGGACGCAGCGCACCGCCCTGGGGTCTCAGGGACATCACCGGACTCATGCCCCCGCTGGATTTCTCCCTCACCGAGGCGAGCGATGGGGCCACCGTGCATGGTAAGGATTTCCGGGGCTACGTGGTATTGCTCTACTTCGGCTATACCCATTGCCCGGACGTGTGTCCGACCACCCTCTCCCGCCTCAGCCGCGCCGTGGCGGCTTTGGGACCCCAGGCGGAGCAGGTGCGCATCCTGTTCGTGAGCGTAGATCCGGCGCGCGATACGCTGGCGCAGCTAAAGACGTATGCGGCGGCCTTCGGCCCGCAGGTCGTGGGTCTGCGCGGCAGCCAGGACGCCATCAAGGCTCTCACCAAACGCTACCGCGTGAGCTACGGTTATGGCAAGCCCGACGCCCACGGCGACTACGAAGTGTCGCATAGCAGTGCCGTCTATGTGTTCGACCGCGAGGGCGACGTTCGCCTGCTCGCCGATGCCACTGCGGAGTCCCCGGTCATCACGGGCGATCTCAGGCGTCTGCTGGCAGAGTAGCCCGCGGCGGAGAGTCGCCACCGCAGGCCGGCGGGTGTGATGCCGCGATGATCTGCCCCGTAGCGCGTCCCGGCATCCGCACTCCTGTAACGCAAACCCAGACTTCCCTCTAGGGCGAAGGCAGCCATCTTCCCGTGCATGCAGGAGAAGCTGGAAGCTCGTAGCGTTGCGAGGTCGCCCATGTCCCTCCATGACCCGCACTTCGGTTCCACGCGGTGCGGGTCTACTGGTGCCGGTGCCCGGCGTCCCGTCGCTCAGCACCAAGCGCCACTGCCCTCTCGAGTCCGTAAGAGTCCCCGACCAAGAGCAAACCCGAGAATGAGAACGGCTACGACAAAGGTGTCATGGGTGGCATCGAGGAGGCGCTCGACGTGAGCCCCAGTGCCCAGGCTGCCCTCGAGGCCAATGCCGACCTGCTCGCCCGCAGGGGGATCGGATCGGTGCCGGCGATGCTGTTTCGAGCCGACGACGGTAGGGCAGCGCTGATCTTCGGCGCCCCGTCCCGGGCCGAGCTCGACGCTGTCCTTCCTCATATCGACTATCCTTCCTCAGATCGGGTAGACGGGCGCCACACGCGAGGCCCGCGTTGGCGCGGACTGGGGGGCAGTCGACCATGAGGGCGACTCGATTCATCGGCCTGGTGCTGCTGTTGCCCGTGTTTCCCGGGGCGCAGGCGGATTCGGATGGGACAAGGGAGCTGTACCAGTGGAAGGACGAGCAGGGAGTCGTGCATTTCAGCGACCAACGCCCCGCCAACCCCGCCTCTCCGGTGACGGTGCAACCCTTGCCGCCCCTGTCCTCCAGCCCTCCCCCCGAGGACGACCGCTACTCGGTCATGAACCAATCCAGACGCTTCGAGGAGGAGCATAGGCAGCGGGAGGAGGCCCGCAGACAGGCCCAGAAGCAACGCCTCGAGCATGCAAAGCTGGAGGCGGAGCTGGAAGCCGCGCGTGCCCAGCTTAAGCGGTTGGAGGAGGAGCAGCAAGGACCGGGTTACCCCGGCTACCTTTACGCGGTGCCGCCGAGTCGCCGGCCGGTGCGACCCGGTTACCGACCCGCCCGACCTGGCTACCGGGTCGGACCCTCAGGTCAGGGATGGCGCCCGCCGGCGCATGCGCATGCACCTGAACCGCACCGCCATGGACCGCACCGCCATAATCGGAGGGGCATGGACCGATCTCACCAAGCTGGCGGTATCCATCACTCACGGGAACAGTCAAGGGTCCTGCCCGGCCGTTCCCCGGTGCATCCGGATTTCCGTCAGAACCCTGAGCCCAGGCGACCCTGACGCAAGGGGAGCACGGAACAATTCCGTTCTTCGCTACCAGCGGCGCAGGGAAGGCAGTAGTCGGCGGTGCGTCCCTAGGGCGCCTCCAGCTGCAGCTCTGCCCTTTCGTTCAATAGCGCCATCGCCGTAATCTCGTGGTAGAGGCGAACCGCATACGCATACAGAGACTGCATCTCGGCATGGCGATTCACCAGAGGCTCCACTCGATTGGCCTCGTCCAACACGTCTCGGATGAAGGAGATGTCCCAATCGTTGAGAGGCTCGCCTTTGTCCACCCTCTCTTTGATGCCAAGGGCTCGGGGGATTCGGTTCGCCTCGAAATGCTTCAGGAGCACCGCAATGACGCCCGCTTCGTCGGAACGCTCTTTCACGCCCAGCCTCTTTATGTCTTCATCCAGCAAATTCCCGCGCGTCAGATTCAGGCTGATCTAGCAGCGCTTACGATGAAAGTCGCGCGTGGCGCGCTCCCTGTCACCCTCGCCCACTGGGAGAGGGCCGGGGTGAGGGAAACGGTCATGGCGGCAGCGACCGACTTTGTCCCGTATTGGTTCTCTGGGGTGGCGCTGACGCCATGGCCGTTAGGCGATTCCTGTCAAATCCTACAAGACCCGCTCTGTCAGCTTGCGAGAAATAGATCCGCCTTTTGGAGAAAATCCTGCTGCGGGAGGAGCTCGTCGCGGGGGAACCGGACCAGCACCCCGACGCGGGGCTCGCGAGATCCGACCCGGATCTCGGACAGGGATAGATCGTATCCCGGCGCATCGGAACCTTGATCAACCTTGATGCCCAGCCGGTTCAAGCGCAGAGAGGTGGTCGTCGCGGTCAGGAAGTCGGCGGGATTTGCGAGCGCACGCGCCACGAAGTGAAGCTGGTCATTGAGCGTTCCCAAGACCAGATCACGCCCGTTGAGCTCGCCATTCAGACCCTCGATCTCCGCAAGGATGCCGCCCGCAAGCCGCTGCCCGCTCGGCCGCCGCACCAGGTCCGCTCGCTTGCCTCGCAGCATGCGCAGCCGACTCTCCAATTCGGCGGTCCGGGCACCCGCGTCGGTGATCCTGCGCCGGATGTAATCGAGTAGCTCCCTGAAGATGCAGCACTTGAGGGCATGCCTGGCATCCGCCTCGCTGGAGCCAGGGGACACCACTTGATGACCTGTGAAGTTGACCGCGGTCTGGACAACGTCCTTGCGGACCGTATCGCCCACCAGGGCCATGCCGAGTTGGCGACGCTCCTCCTTGCGCATGCAAAGCAGCGCCCAACACTCATGGGCCACCGGGTCCGCAGCGAACAGCTCCCGCACCTCCTGGCTGCGGCTGAACACCTCCTGAATGTGTTGTGGACTCACAAAGAAGGCATTAACCCTTGGGTCCTCGACGAAGGAAGACCGGGAGCAGTCCAAGCCCCGAGGGACACACTCCACCATCTCGTCGATATAAGCCAGAGAGGTAGCCAGCGGGGCGCTGAGCACCCGCTTGTATCCCGGACCCGCACGGAGCCGCTCCGAAACCTTGTCGACTGCATGCTCGACGGCCTGAGCCAAAAGCCCGCCGCAGGGGGCGCCGGCACGGTCCGGAGACGAAACAGGATCAAGCCCGTGGCCCGCACGCCCGAATATTTCCTTCAGGAAATTGACCATCATCACCCCTTATTCCCAGCGTGACGGCACTGCGTCCGTTTCGCCATCGGTCGCACCGCCGGGGCAGTCGCCTTATTCCGCCGCACGGGCACAGGCTGGCCCCGAAGAAAGCGGTCCTCTTCTCGCACACTGGGAGGCACGGGGACAATATAACAGGGCAATCCGCCCTTCTCTACTGGGATCAGCTTGATTTGAAAGGGAGGATAGCCCCTTGCGTGATGGATTCAGAATCACGGACGCTCGATGCTCAGGCCACTGCATCCATGAGGGCTCGGATCTTTTCTGGGGTGGGCCACTCGACCACTCCCCGTTCCGTAACGATGGCGTCCACCAGCTCCGCTGGCGTTATGTCGAAGACAGGGTTTCTGGCCGCCGTCCCCCCGGGAACGATGCGGTTGTCACCGCAGGCGAGAACCTCGTCGGGGGAACGGTCCTCGATGGGGATCTCGGCACCCGAGGCGACCCGCAGATCGATGGTCGAGGTGGGTGCGGCCACCATGAAGCGTACGCCATGGTAGCGCGCAAGCACGGCAAGGCCGTAGGTGCCTATCTTGTTGGCCACGTCCCCGTTGGCCGCGATCCGGTCGGAACCCACGATCACCCAGCCAATGCCGCCTCCCGCCATGAGGCTCGCCGCCGCCGAGTCCGCCTGCACCGTCACCGGGATACCGGATTGCTGCAGCTCCCAGGCGGTCAGGCGGGAGCCCTGCATCCAGGGCCGCGTCTCATCCGCGTAGACATGCCGGATCCGCCCTGCCGCGAAGCCGCTGCGGATGACACCAAGGGCGGTGCCGTAGCCGCCGGTCGCGAGCGCCCCCGCATTGCAGTGGGTGATGACATCCGTGGGCCCGGAGATCAGCTCGGCACCCAGCTCTCCCATGCGCAGATTCGCGTTGCGATCCTCCGTGTGGATCGCCTCCGCCTCCGCGAGCAGCATGGAGCGGATGGCATCTGCCACTTCGGCGGCGCTATCGCAGCGGAGAAATTCCTGTCGGGCCGGGAGGCAGCGCTGATCGATGAGGTAGAGGCTGTCCCGATGCCAGCAAACTGCATTGTCCGGGCTGATCGTCAGAGGATGCTCGGGCTTCATGGAATTGTCCTTTTGTTCGGTTCGCGGCTATTGTGGCGCACCGATGCCGTCAAGTACGGGAGAATCACTTTCCATGCACGCGGAGCTCCTCGTCCACGCTCAATGGATCATCCCGGTCGACAGCCAGGATCGCGTCCTCGAGGGCCATAGCCTGGCGGTCGCCGGCGGGCGGATCCATGACATCCTGCCGACCGCGGAGGCCCGCACTACCTTCCGCGCGGAACGGGAGCTTGACCTCCCGGGCCATGTTCTCATCCCTGGGCTCATCAATGCCCATACCCACTCGCCGATGACGCTGTTGCGGGGGCTGGCTGACGACCTGCCCCTTATGATCTGGCTCAACCAGCATATCTGGCCGGCGGAGAAGCGGTGGGTCGATCCCGAGTTCGTGCTCACGGGAACCCGCCTGGCGGCCCTCGAGATGCTGCGCAGCGGCACCATCTGCTTCAACGACATGTACTTCTACCCGGAGGTGACCGCCCGGGCGGCGGCGGACGCGGGCATGCGCGCGGTGGTGGGGATGATCGTCGTCGATTTTCCCACAGGATACGCCGAATCCGCCGAAGAGTACCTGCACAAGGGCCTCGGCCTGCACGAGCGCTACCGGGGCCACGCCCTCATCCGCACCGCATTTGCGCCCCACTCACCCTATGCGGTCTCGGATGCCCCCTTGGAGCGGGTGCGCACCCTGGCGGACGAGCTGGAAGTGCCGGTACACATCCACCTGCACGAGACCCACGACGAGATCATCCAGTCCCTGCGGGACCACGGTGAGCGTCCCATCGACCGCCTGGACCGCCTCGGGCTGCTGGGTCCGAGCCTGGTTGCAGTGCACATGACCCAGCTGGAGGAGCCGGAGATCGAGGCGGTGGCGCGGGCGGGCGCCCATGTGGTGCACTGTCCCGAATCGAACCTCAAGCTCGCGAGCGGATTCTGCCCGGTTGCCCGGCTCCTGGAAGCGGGGGTAGAGGTTGCCATCGGGACCGACGGCGCGGCAAGCAACAACGATCTCGACCTGCTCGGGGAGATGCAGACCGCCGCCCTGCTCGCGAAAGGGATCGCAGGCTCCGCCTCCGCCCTGCCCGCCTATCAGGCCCTGCGCATGGCCACCCTGAACGGGGCCAAGGCCTTCGGGATGGAGGAGGAGACCGGATCGCTGGAGCCCGGCAAGTCCGCGGACATGGTGGCGGTCGACCTGGGGGCGCCCGACACCCAGCCCGTGTATCATCCGGTCTCCCAGCTCGTCTACGCCGCCAGCCGGGATCAGGTGCGGCACGTCTGGGTAGCAGGGCGCCAGCTCATCCGCGACGGCCAGCCGACCACCCTGGACCCGGAGGCCATCCTGAAGGAGGGCGGGGAGTGGGCAGCACGGATTGCCGCAACAAACTGAGCCGGTGCAGAGGCCAGGGGGGCGCCCGGCCGCGGGACCTGACCGCCCTCGCCTCCGGCTCCCTAGCCGGCGCTCCATGCGCGGACTGTCCGGCCCCGCTCGCCGCCCGCTTGGCCTGCTGGCGTGAGCTCGGGACCTAGGGCAAGACGGAAGCCGAAGTCGTCGTAGCGGTCGCCGGGCTCGCCGTGGGCCCGGCACGCGGAACGCAGGTAGCGCGCCTCGCTGAACCAGCTGCCGCCGCGCAGCACGCGCCACTCGCCAGAGGGCGGCCCCAGAGGATCCGTCACTGCTTCGCGCGTATGTTATCGCTGCCCCGTCAGCCTTGCCGCCCGGGCCGCAGACGCCAGT
>JARRNE010000175.1:0-5686 GCA_037385305.1 Chromatiaceae bacterium
CTCTCGGCGCGATCGCGCCACTTTCTTTTGCAACTACCTGTGGCCGGTCGGAGCCCTGTTCGGGCGCCGGCGCCCTCCTTTGTTTTCTCGGAGGGTTGGGCAAAAGGAAGGTTATCGAGTCTCGCTTTCTAGCGTCCCACCATCGCCAATTAGACACCGAAGTGCTCGGCGGTTTCTCGATAGGTGTGGGCGCCCGTGGGATAGGCCGCCACCGTGGCGGTGTGTCTTTCACCGGAATGCGGGGCAATTCGACGGTGGCATTCCCTGGGGTCCAGCCACGGCGCGGTCGGATGCTGTCTCCTGTCGCTCCTGCAGCCGAAGGCGGCGGCAAGCAGGGGGACGAGGCTGCTACCATAACGAACCCGTATGCGTCGTGTCGCAGCCGTGCCGTTCCGGAGTCTGCCAGTGGAGAACCTCGTCATTATCGCGCTCTTGGCGCCCCTGCTCTTCATGAACATGCTGGTTGGCCTCGGTAAGTCCACCGCAGCGCGCATCGGCCGGCGCTTGCGCCGGGCCGAGGCGCAACCGGCGGCGCCACCGGCTCGCGTGGAAGGGCTGCGCGAGAAGATGGACCTCGGGCTCAGCTGGGCGCGACGCGCAGTGACGCTGCTCGGTTTCGGCCTCGGGGTGTACGCGTGGGTGAATGGCGGTCAGGTGCTCAGCGTCGCCTGGCTCGCGGTCGTCGTCATGCTCGCGATTGCCTTCCGCAACGGTGCCGATCTCAGCCGGAGCTTCATCTACGCGCGCCATGACGCCAAGCTGGTGCGGACGCGCGGTGCGGAGCTGCCGCTGGGCCGCGTCCTGGCGCCGGCACTCGCCCTCACCATCTTCACCGGCACATTGTTCCTGGCGCTCTGGGGGGTACTGTTCGTCGTGGTCAAGGGTGCCGCGGACCTGGCGTTGGGCGCTGGCGCCGGACGCTGGGCGCTCATCCTGTGGGGCTTAGGCGTCGTGGTTGGGGGCGTGGCGCACTCAGTAGTCGCCCGCCGCGAATCCGGGCTGCTCCTACGCGATGACCTTGGCGTGGGCGCATTTGCCGCTTTGACGGGGGGCCGCGGCGGATCCCAGCTGCCAGCGACCGCACGCGTAGCTGGGCGGCGCGAGCAGCAGGAGCCGGGAAAAGGCTCATCGGAAGACACCTAGCGGCAAGAACGACCGGGGTCAGAAGCGGACAAGTACAAGGGCAAGCTCGACGACGGCTGGGACAAGTACCGTGAGCGGGCCTTCCGGCGCGCGAAGCAGCTGGGATGGATCCCGCAGAGCGCGAAGCTGACCCCGCGGCCGGACAACCTCGCCTCCTGGGACTCGATCCCCGCGGCCGAGAAGCCCTTCCAGCGCCGACTCATGGAGGTCTTCGCCGGCTTCACCGAGCACGTGGACGCACAGGTCGGCCGCATCGTCGACGCGATCGACCGCCTGGGTTACGGCGACAACACCCTGATCTTCTACATCTGGGGTGACAACGGCGCCTCCGCCGAGGGCCAGAACGGCACCATCAGCGAGCTGCTCGCGCAGAACGGCATTCCGAGCACGACCAAGCAGCAGATCAAGGCGCTCGACGCGCTGGGCGGTCTGGAGGTCCTCGGCTCGCCGAAGACCGACAACATGTACCACGCGGGCTGGGCCTGGGCGGGCGGTGCGCCCTACCAGTACACCAAGCTGATCGCCTCGCATTTTGGCGGCACCCGCAACCCCCTGGCGGTCCGCTGGCCGGCCAAGATCAAGCCCGATCCAGCGCCCCGTGCCCAGTTTCTGCACGTCAACGACCTAGTACCGACCATCTACGACCTGGTCGGCATCACCGCGCCGCGCGTCGTCAACGGCATCCCCCAGGACACCTTCGACGGGGTCAGCTTCACCAGCACCTTCAACAACGCCAAGGCCAAGGAGGTCAAGCACACCCAGTATTTCGAGATCATGGGCAGCCGCGCCATCTACCACGACGGCTGGATGGCGTCGGCCTTTGGCCCGCGCACCCCCTGGATACCCGGCATCCCGGAACAGCTGCTGCGGTGGACGCCCGACCAGGACAAGTGGGAGCTCTACAACCTGAACGAGGACTGGTCGCAGGCCGACGATCTTGCCGACAAGATGCCGGCGGAGCTTGGCGACAAGAAAGAGCTGTTCCTGATCGAGCTCACCAAGAACAACGGCCTGCCGGTCGGCGGCGGCCTCTGGGTCCCTGTGTTGCACCCCGAGCTCCGGGCCAAGCCGCCTTACACCTCCTGGACCTTTCCGGGGGCGATCACCCGCATGCCCGAAGTTGCGGCTCCCGCGTTGGGCAACACGGCGAACCTGGTCACCCTTGTTGTGGATCTACCCCCGAATGCCAACGGGGTGCTCTATGCCTTGGGCGGCTTCTCCGGCGGACTCACCCTGTACCTGAAAGACGGCGTGCTCTCCTACGAGTACAACCTCTTCGAGATCCAGCGCACTGCGATAAGGGCGAAGGACAAGCTCTCAGCCGGCAAGGTGAAGATCGAGGTCGAGACCTCGTACGTGGAGCCAAAGCCTGCGGGTCCGCTCGAGGTGGTGCTCAAGGCCAACCGCAAGAAAGTCGCCTCCGGAGTGGTGCCTGTGAGTGCACCCCTGGTGTTCACTGCCAACGACTGCCTCGACTTCGGCATCGACCTCGGCTCGCCGGTGGGGCTCGAGTACTATGACCGAGCTCCGTTCAAGCTCAATGGCACGATCGAGGGCGCGCGCGTGAGGTATCTCGGCACGCCGGCTCAGGTGCAGGAGGAAGCAAAACAGGTGGAGGGTCCGATCCCGGTGGCGGACTGAATCGGATGCAGTAGCACGCCGCAGGCCACCTTCCCAGTGGCCCGGGCGGACCTCGACAAGGAGCCCCCTGGCGGTTTCGGCGCCGAACCCCAGGGGGCTCTTTGGCGGGACGCACTGGGCGCAAACCAGCCGCTGAGCTTGGTCTTGCTGACCGCCTACATCGCGGTCGACGACCGAGCGCAGGTTCCGCGACTGGTTCTCGGTTGGCCGTTGAAGCTCCTCGGGGGTTGCCTCTGGACAGCCCCGCACCGCGTATGACCAAGAACGACGACCAGCCTCGTCCCGAACCGTTCTGCGGCGAGCTCGACGCCGCCAACCGCCCGAAAAGTGGCGGCCCTGTCCCTCCCGACATGGCGTCTTCCGTCCGCTCCGTTTGGGTGATGATACACTGCCCGTCGGCGCTTACCGAAAGGCGCGTGTGGCGACTATTTACAAGCCTGAAGTATTGCCTAGGAATCCGTGACGTGAAATCTGCCCCCCTGCTGCACTTCGTGCTCGGGATTTGGCTGGGCGGCTCGGTGATCCTGGGCGCGGTCGTGTCGTAGAACTTCGCTGGGGTCGCAAACCTTTTGGCACGCAATCCCACGCTGGCGGCACATGCCGGATTTGTTCCCGGCGACGTGGATGCCAAGAAGAGCAGCCTGCTGTGGGTCCACTCCTCGGAGCTCAACAGGGTGTTCTTCGAGGCGTGGAACCGCAGCCAGCTGATCCTCGGTGCCTTGGCCATCGGACTTGCCCTCTGGAGCCGTGCCGGTCGTACTTCCGTTCTGTTTCTGGTGGCGGCTGTCCTGCTGGTCGCGGTCGCACATTGGCTGCTGGAGCCTCGGATCGTCGAGCTGGGGCGGCGGCTCGATTTTCTTCCGCGCAACCCGCGGTGGACACCGCGCAGCGATTGCTCCCGCTTTGAATTTATTGAGCCTGGCCCCTGTCATAGCCGTTACAAATAAGTATACCGTCCCCGCTAGAGGCGTCGTCCGTCCCGGTCGAACCAGTGCAGCGTATTCTTCTGCACGGTCAGCCGGACGCGTTGTCCCCGCTCGAGGGGTGGTGCCGCGGGGACGCGCGCGCTCATCAGGCCGGCCGGCGATCGGGTTCCCGCTTCGATCGGTTGCAGCGGCAGGGGGGATTCGAAGTACAGGATCTGTTCGTGACCCAGTGCCTCCAC
The DNA here is from genome assembly GCA_037385305.1 of Chromatiaceae bacterium. GTDB lineage: Bacteria > Pseudomonadota > Gammaproteobacteria > Chromatiales > Chromatiaceae > JARRNE01. Next base: position 3,950 of record JARRNE010000175.1, read on the forward strand.
TTCGGTGATGGCCACCTCGATGCTCGGTGAGCCGCGCTCGTCTGCTGCAGCCGGTGCGAACGACTCGGGCCGGATACCGACAGTCACCGCCCCGGGCGGGGTCGGAGCATCGAGCGGGACGGATTGCTCTCCGAAGTCCAACCGCCGTGCGTCCCGCGCGCCGGCGGGCGCCAGCTGCAACAGGTTCATCGCCGGGCTGCCCAGGAAACCCGCCACGAACAGGTTGGCGGGACGTGCATACAGCTCGGCCGGGGTGTCGACCTGCTGCAGCCGGCCCGCGTGCAGCACGGCTACCCGGTTTCCCAGCGTCATGGCCTCGACCTGGTCATGCGTGACGTACAGGGTGGTGGTGCCCATGCGGCGTTGCAGGGCCGCGATCTCGCCGCGGATCTGGTTGCGCAGCCTGGCATCCAGGTTGGACAGCGGTTCGTCCATCAGGAACACACCCGGCTCGCGCACGATGGCACGCCCCATGGCGACGCGCTGGCGTTGCCCGCCGGAGAGCTGCGCGGGTTTGCGCTCCAGCAGGTCCTCGATGCCGAGCGTCTGCGCCGCCTGCAGGACACGCGCCCCGATTTCCCGTTTCGGCATGCCGCGCATCCGGAGCGGAAAGGCGAGGTTGCTGCGCACGCTCATGTGCGGATACAGGGCATAGTTCTGAAACACCATGGCGATGTTGCGCTGTTGCGGGGTCATTGCATTGACCACGGTCCGGTCGATGAGGAGCTCGCCGCCGGAGATGTCTTCCAGGCCGGCCAGCATGCGCAGCAGGGTCGACTTGCCGCAGCCGGACGGGCCGAGCAGCACCATGAATTCGCCCGGCTCGATGGAGAGCGACAGCGAACGAATGACCGCCGGCCCGTGCTCGTAGCGTTTGCTCACGGAGCGAAATTCGACTCGGCTACTCATGTCCCTAGCCCTTCAGCCCGCTAGACGCCACGCCGCGCACGAAGCCGCGCTGGAACACCAGGAACAGCGCCAGCACCGGCGTGACCATCATGACGCCGAAGGCCAGTATCTGCCCCCAGTGCAGCGGTGGCAGGGTGAAGAAGGTCGCGATACCCAGCGGTAACGGCCGCACCGACGGCCCGGTGGTCATCAGCAGCGGCCACAGATAGAGACCCCAGTAGAACAGCAGCGTGACGATGGCCACGCTGGCGAAAACCGGTATTGCGTTGGGCACCACCACCGTGAAGAAGGTGCGCAGCGCTCCGGCACCGTCGATGCGGGCCGCTTCCTCCAGCTCGCGCGGAAGGCCCAGGAAGAACGTATAGAAAAGATAGATCGACAGGGGGTTGGCGACGAAGGGTGCGATCTGCACGCTGTAGTCGTCGCGCCAGCCGAGCAGGCTGAGCTGATAGAACAGCGGCACCGCGATCGCCTCGAAGGGGATCACCAGGATCGCCAGGACCGCGCCGAGCACCGCGTCGCGACCGCGCCAGCGGAGGCGGGCGAGGGCATAGCCCGCGAGGCTGTTGATCAGCAGGCCCAGACCGACGATGAGGCCGTTGACTAGCAGCGAACTGAGCAGGTAATGCCAGAATGGTGTGCGGGCGAGCACGGCGCGGTAGTTCTCCAGCGTCATGGAATCCGGCAGCAGGGCGCGCCAGCTGCCCGCTTCGCTCAGCACCAGCGCATCCGGCTTCAGGCTGCCGACCAGCATGAACAGGATCGGCGCCAGGAACACCTGGGCGGCACCCAGCAACAGGCCGTACTGCATGATATTCATGGCCGCAC
>JARRNE010000176.1:0-5682 GCA_037385305.1 Chromatiaceae bacterium
TAGCAAGAGAATGCGAAATAATATGTAGCACGCGGAAATTTTGATGGGAAGCGGCACCGATGCCGTTGAAAGGCTTGTTGGCACCCACGGCAGATCAGGTTGCTGACCTGCGTTCGGCTTTGTCAAAGTTGCATGGTGCGGAGCGTCGCTGCTTTGCCGCCGAGATGGCCCTGAAATATTGTGATGGCAATGCGCGACAGGCCGAGCAACTGTTCGGTTGGGGGCGCGCGATGGTGGAAACGGGGCTGGGCGAGAAGCGCACGGGGATTGTTTGTCTCAGCGCCAAGGGAAGCTTCACCGGCAACAAGCGCTGGGAGGAGAAGCACCCAGAGGCGGCCGAGCAGCTGTGTCGCCTGGCCGAAGCGCACAGCCAGCAAGACCCCAGCTTTCACGCGACGCTCGCCTTCACGCGCTTGACGGCCAAGGAAGGGCTGCGCCATCTGCGTGATCTCGGGTTGGTCCTCGCGCCCAAGCTCCGGCTTGGGCGCTCTCGAGGGAAGCTCTGCTTCCAGTTCGAGTAACATTCGCAATCAGGTCAAGACGGCAGGTGGCTGAGAGGAAAGAAAGGCATGCAATTCATAGTCGAGACGGAGCAGGAAGCGGGCGGCCGATGGCTAGCTGAGGTACTGGAGATTCCGGGCGTGATGAAATACGGCGCCACCCGTGAGGAAGCGGTAGCGAATGCCGAAGCCCTTGCCCTTCGAGTGATGGCAGACCGCATCGAACAAGGTGAACAGGTTGTCGAGCCCATAAACATAACCTTTGCAGCATGAATCAATGGCCGAGCGTCAAGGCAAAAAGGGTCCTTGCCGCTCTGTTAAGGCATGGATGGGAAATCAAGCGTTCCTCTGGCTCTCACCGCATATTGACGAAAGCGGGATATCCGGATTTTATCCTCAGCCTCCAGGTCGGGGAAGTCCGAGAGCATCTCGTCGGCACTGACGCCCTCGGCGAGCATCTCGGGGATATCCGGGACCCGGATACGCATCCCGCGGATACAGCGGCGGCCCCCGCATTGGCCCGGGTTGGTCGTGATTCAGGCTTCCAGTTGTTGCTTGTCCAAGGCTGCGTAAGCTCCTGCGGCGTGGACTCTACCGATTGGCTCGGCGCCGAGCCATTACGTTGCCGCGCTCGTACGATAGAAGCCAGCCCGGATGCGGCCTCGAATGTAACAACGCATCACCGCCTGCATTCCGCCCGTCACTCCGATGCTGGGGAACCTCCCGACAAACGTCACGGTAAATGGCGGAACCGCTTTTGGGGATACCTCAGGGACAGACCACGGTTTCCGTAGTAGAGCCGTGGATCCAGCTGGTTTCCTTCAGCTACCTCCTGTCTGCTCTTCGGCCGCCAGCCACTCGACCACGCGCTCAAGCACCTGATCGATGTCGGCGTGAGCGGCGCGCCTGCCGGTCGCCCGATCGTTGTCTACTGTGAAGTTTTGGTTGTCAACGCGAACATTGGAGCAAAAGACCCCAGTGCCTTCTGTTCCAGGCAGGGAAACGCAGGATAATCGTACCCATGAGCCTGCCGAATGCCGCATCGGCTGTGGTGGAGAGGAAGAAGGTTGTGGAGTATCTTCTCGCCCCAGATCATTCCTCTGATAGCAGCAAGGCGCGCTTCTTCGGGGGCGCAGGTTTCAACGTCGGCCAGTGGTGGATCCTGGCTGATGCGCTGAAGGAGCACGCATCTTAGGGGGATGCGCTAGGTTCGGGGACCAGCGAGTTTGGCGAAAAATTCATTATCGAGGGGCACTTGATCTGCCCGGACGGCCGCAGCAGGAGAATCCGAAGTGTCTGGTTTGTGAGCGTGGGCGACGGGCGACCGCGTTTGGTGACTGCCTATCCCGCCGGAGGTAATCCATGATCGAAGAGCATTGCAACGTCGTGTTGACACAGGATATCGACGCGGCCGGGCTTCGAGCAGGCGACATCGGCACGGTTGTAATGGTTCACGCAAAGGGTGCAGCCTACGAGGTCGAGTTCATGACGTTGGGCGGGCAAACGCTGGCCGTTCTGACCCTGTCGTCCGAACAGATTCGCCCGGTGGACCCGGGTGAGATTGCCCACGTACGACAGGTCGCATGAGCGCACGGCCCGCGAGCCCGGATTACGCTTCCTGGGCCTGGTTTGGGCTCTCTGGTCGTCCGCTATGAGAAGCTACGAGAAAAAGAAAGGCGTTGCAGTCACAAAGGTATCTGCAACAGGGATCTGGCTTCGTGCCGGCGGTTGCGAACGGTTTCTCTCGTTTGCCGCGTTCCCCTGGTCCGGGGTAGGGTGCAATACGCTTTGCTATTGCCCCCTACGCCGGCGAAAGTATTTCAGTCTGCTGAACCCGTCCTTGGCGCCGCGCGTCTGTCGTCATCGGCGGCCTGCGCCGGCCGACCGCGGTCACGAGGATCCCCGGCCTTTCCAGGTGTCGTGCCGGGCCTCGCGCTCTGCCTGTCCGCGCATCCGACCTCGCCCTCATTCGGTCGCCTCACTGTGATCGGGTTCTGCGCCGCAAGTCCGGTTTCTCCCACGGTTCCGTGACTGCACTCGCGGCCCGGCGCCTGACGCGGGGCCTATCCTGCTGCGCAGGCGCGCAAGGCTCCTGTGTCCTGGCGTTTTCCTTTCACCGGCTCGAAGAAGGCAACCATGGCGACGCTCATTCCCTCCCTGGGCAGCTGCGGGTCACGCATGACGGGCGGCGAAAGGCGCCTGGCAACTGCCCTTCAGAGCAAGCTCGAAGACGACTATCTCCTCTGGTACGACGTCCCCATCGGTGGGTCCGGGTTCCACCCGGACTTCGTCATCCTGCACCCCCGCCGGGGGCTGCTCGTGCTGGAGGTGAAGGATTGGCTCCTGGACAACATTTGCTCGATCGACAAGACGCGCGTGACCCTCCTGACGAACAGAGGGGTCAAGATTGTCACCAACCCCTTCGAGCAGGCCCGGGCCTACGCCCAGGCCATCGCCAACCTGCTGGAGCGCGATCCCCAGCTGGTTGAGCCCGAAGGGGCCGCGCACCGCGGCCGGCTCATCTTCCCCTGGAGCTACGGCGTCGTGCTCTCGCGCATCGCGCGCCGCCAGTTCGAGTCCACCAACCTCGGGGAGGTCCTGCCACCGAGCCGGGTCATCTGCCAGGACGAGCTGACGGCGGCCGTGGACGCGGAGCAGTTCCAGGAGCGCCTGTGGCAGATGTTCCCCTGGGCCTTCGGTCGCGTCCTCAGCCTTCCCCAGATCGATCGGATCCGCTGGCACCTTTTCCCGGAGATTCGGATCGAGCAAGGCGACCTTTTTGCCGCCGGTGACCCCGCCGAGGCACTCCCGGACATCCTGCGCCTCATGGATCTTCAGCAGGAGCAGCTTGCACGCAGCCTCGGCGACGGTCATCGGGTGATCCACGGCGTGGCCGGCTCGGGCAAGACCATGATCCTGGTCTACCGCTGCCTCCACCTCGCGCGGGTACTGGCGAAGCCGATCCTGATCCTCTGCTACAACAAGGCCCTCGCATCGCATCTGACCGAGCTGTTGCGCGACAAGGGTATCGGTGACCGCGTCCAGGTGCGCAACTTCCACGGCTGGTGTCGGGATCAGCTCGTGCATTACCACGTGCCCCTGCCGCCGGAACAGGACCGCGATGCCTATGTTGCGGCGCTCGTGGACCGCCTGGCGGACGCCGTCGAGCGGTCACAGGTACCGGCCGGCCAGTACGGTGCGGTTCTTATCGACGAAGGGCACGACTTCCGGCCGGAATGGCTGACCCTCGCTGCCCGCATGGTCGATCCGGACACCCGCTCGCTCCTCTTGCTCTACGACGACGCCCAGAACATTTACGGCAGCCACCGCAGGCGCTTCAGCTTCCGAAGTGTCGGTATCGACGCCCAGGGCCGCACCACCATCCTGCGGCTGAACTACCGCAACACCGCCGAGGTGCTGGAGGTCGCCTACACCTTCGCCAAAGACCTGCTGTCACCCAGCGAGGCGGACGACGACGGCGTCCCCCTACTCGCCCCGGAGAGCGCGGACCGCCACGGCCCGCCGCCGAAGATCATCCGCCGGCCGACCTTCAAGCAGGAGCTCCAGTACATCGTCGAGCAATTTCGCGCACTGAAGGCCGACGGGGCCTCCTGGGCCGACATGGCGGTTGTCTATCGGTCCCGTTTCATGGGGGAGGCGGCGGTCAGTGCCCTGCGGATGGCGGGCATTCCGGTCAATTGGCTCGTTGGACGGGCAAGGCGTGCACCGCAGGCAGCGGAGCGGGACGCGGTCACCATCGTCACCTTCCACTCCAGCAAGGGCCTGGAGTTCCCCATCGTCGCCATTCCAGGGGTTGGTTACCTGCCCTACGCGAACGACGACCTTGCCGAAGAGGTCCGCCTCGCGTACGTCGCCATGACGCGGGCAATGGACCGCCTGGTGATGACCTACCACAGGGAATCCGCGTTCGTGCGGCGCATCGCCGAGACCGGGGCGGCAATGGCGGCTTGAGGCGTCTGTATGTCCGGAAGGGCCAGACGGAAGGGGTGACGGCGTGATGGCAAACGGATCAGGCCAGGTGGCCCTCTTGATCGACTTCGAGAACTTGGTGCGGGGGCTGACGGGCTCGGTCGGCAAGGAGCGGGTCGCGGACATCCTGGAGCCGGGGTTCCTGTTCAACCTCGCGGAGGAGTACGGCCGCGTGGTGGTTGCCCGCGCCTATGCGGATTGGCGCATGGGCGACGTCAACGCGTTTCAATACGAGCTGTATAACCTGGGCGTCGATCTGATCCACGTCCTTGCCAAGCGCCAGAAGAACGCCGTGGACGTGAAGCTGGCCGTGGATGCTATCGAGATGTCCTGGGAGCTGCCCGCGGTGACAACCTACGTGCTTGTCACCGGCGATCGGGACTTCATCCACGTGCTGAAGGCCTTGAGGCGGCGCGGCAAGGTAATCGTCGGGGTGGCCCCCGACGCCTCAGTCAGCGATGACTTCGCGACCCTGTGCGATCGCTTCGTCAAGTACACAGCCCTGTGCAGCGCCTATGCGGCGGACTCCGCTGCGCCAGTCGAGCCCAGCGGCGAGGCGCCCGATCTGAAACGGGTGGCCGCCGTGCTGCGGCAGGCCTTGGTGCGCTCCCCGGAAGGGCTCAAGGGCGCACAGGTCGTGCCCATTCTCCGCCGCGAAATCTCGCCCACCTTCGATGTCAGCAACTACGGCTTCTCCAAGTTGAGCCAGCTACTGGCAGCGCTGCCTGAGGTGGCACGGGTGACACCCGGAAAGGGTGGTGGTGACATCCTCCTGTTTCAGGCCAAGTCCCCAAAGGGCCGCGCGGCTAAGGTTCAGACGCCGGAACGACCCGATCCGGTGGACGACCTGATCCGGCGCGGCGGGCTGAGCACGTACCGCTACGAGCGAAGCGCCGCCAGTCGCCGCCGAATTCTTGCGGAACTGCACCGGGGCATGTGCCGCAGGGAGCTGTTTTCCTTGAACCACGTGGCCCAGCGGATCGCGGAGGAGACCCACGACAGCAAGCTGTCTACCTCGCTGCTGGCCTAGTACCAAACCGTTCTGTTGCAATCCAAGAGCTTCACCCTCGAGCCGGATCAAGGGGCGTTCCCTCTGCGCGAGCGCATGCTGCGGCTGCGGCCTGACCTGGTGGAACGGGATGCCTTCGTTGCCAACTACGAGCGCAGCATCCTCTTCAAGGCGCGTCAGGTG
>JARRNE010000177.1:0-5679 GCA_037385305.1 Chromatiaceae bacterium
CGGGACCGGCTTACGGGCGGCAGGGGGCGCTCTGAATACTTCACTGTAGCTTTACGGCAGCCTCCGTGCCGCCGACACCTCCTCCGCCCGCAGCCCGGCCCCTTGGGTCGAGAAGCCAAAACGTCATGGCTGATGGGCATACCTGACGAGGCGGCTACCCTAAGCCGTTTCGTGATCCACGTCAACTATTCGGGACACGGGCCAGCAGCTCCACCCTCGAGGCCCTGATGTCATGTAGGATACTTTAGGTATAATGGATGGTTTGTGGTGATGTTTAGGCCATTCTCGGAAGACCTCATACCGGATGAAGCGAACAACCTTTGCCATCCTCGCGGCCTGCGCGGCCGTCCTGGCGCTCATCGTCGTCATGGTCGGCGCCTATGTGCGCCTCTCCAACGCCGGTCTCGGCTGCCCCGACTGGCCCGGATGCTATGGCCGCGCCGCCGCGCCCGCGACCCCTGAGGCCGTGGCGCAGGCCAACGCCAGCTATCCGAATCGTCCAGTGGAGCCCGCCAAGGCCCGCAAGGAGATGGCCCATCGGTACCTTGCCAGCACCCTGGGCCTGGCCATCGTCGTCCTGGCTGGCATCGCCTGGCGCTATCGCCGCCGCACGGGGCTGCCGGTCGGAGTGCCGACGCTGCTGGTGGCCCTCGTGATCTTCCAAGGGTTGCTCGGCATGTGGACGGTGACCCTCCTCGTCAAACCCGCGATCGTGACCGCCCACCTCGCCGGGGGGATGGCTACCCTCGCCCTGCTTTGGTGGCTGGTCTTGCGGCTGCGGGGGCTTTGCAGCGCGCCGCTGAACCCGGCGCTCATGCGGCTGCGGCCTTGGGCTTGGGTCGCCTTGGTGCTCGTCTGCGCCCAGATCCTCCTCGGCGGCTGGACCAGCACCAACTATGCGGCCGTCGCCTGCACCGAGTTCCCCACCTGCTACGGCGGACTCTGGTGGCCACCGACAAACTTCGGCGAGGCCTTCACCATCTGGCGTGGCCTGGGGGTCAACTATGCATTCGGGGTGTTGGACAGCGCGGCCCGCACCGCCATTCACCTCACCCACCGCGCCGCCGCCCTGGCCGTCTTCCTCTATGTCGGCACCCTGGCCGTGCTCGTGCTGAGGCGCGCCCGGCACTTGCAGCATTTCCGGGTCGGTTTCGTGCTGGCAGGCACGCTGCTTCTCCAGGTCGGTTTCGGCATTGCGAACGTCCTAGGTCATCTCCCCCTACCCGTCGCCGTTGCCCACAGTGGGGGCGCCGCCCTCCTGTTGCTCGCCGTGGTGACCCTTATCCATGCTCTGAGCCCTCCCTTAGGCGCTCGAAGCCTTGCGATGGAGCCAGCCGCCGCATCCGCGGTGAGGTATTCGTCATGAGCCAAGGCCCGCCGCCGCGCGGCGGGCTCCTCGGGCGCGCGATCTTCCTGGTCGCAGTCGCTGCCGCCGCGGCGGGGGCTTGGTTCGGCATGGATTACTTCGCCGCCATCAAGCTACAGATGCCATCAAGCCCCTGACTACACCATGAGCAAAGGAAGATATCGCCATGGCCCACGCCGCCGTTAGCACCCACGCAGAAAACACCCCCCTCTCCGTCAACGAGCTCACCTTGGACCAGCCCTGGGAATGGCTCGCCAAGGGTTGGAAGGATCTGACGTCCGCCGCACACTTCAGCCTGTCCTACGGCGCCGTATTCGTGCTGGTCAGCTATGGGCTGACCCTGGGCCTGATGTCCCGGGAGCTGTTCTTTATCGTTCCGCCGCTGGCGGCTGGCTTCTTTCTCTTGGCACCGATGCTCGGCATCGGGCTCTATCAGATCAGCGACAGCCTCGAGCGGGGCGAGGAGGTCCGTTTCTGCAACGCGCTGACGGCCTGGAAGCGCAACGAGGTCCACCTCTCCGCCATGGCGGTGGCCTTGGTCCTGGTCCTGCTGGCCTGGATGCTGATCGCGGTTGTGGTGTTCGCCCTTCTCTACGATCGCCCGGTGCCGACCTGGGAGAACTTCATCCCCGCGGTCTTCCTCTCCGGCGACAACCCCCTCTTCGTGTTCTGCGGAATCCTTGCCGGGGGCATCATTGCCGCCTTCACCTTCACCATCAGCGCCATCACCGTCCCCGTGCTCATGGACCGTCAGATCGATGTGGTCTCCGCCATCCAGACCAGTATCCAGGCAGTGCGTACCAACTGGCGGGCCATGGCACTTTGGGCATGCCTGATCGTGATGTTCGTGGGGGTCGGCATCGCCACCTTTTACATCGGTCTGATCGTCACCATGCCCCTGGTCGGCCACGCGACCTGGCACGCCTACCGGGATCTCGTGTCGAGAAGCTGACTGCAGTCACTCACCTCACTATTCCCCGTGACCAAGTCAGGCAGGTGATGGGTCCGGCGATTGCGGAGATGATGACGACGTTGGACGCCCAAGGGGGTGCCGCCATCGGGCTCGATTTTTCCTGCCACCCGAATCGGCCGCCCAAGCTATTCGATTGGGCCCGGGTGCTGCGCACTCCGGGCCACCGGCAGCTCCTTTCGGAGGATTTCGATCAATAGGAGGGGGCGTCTGCGTTGTAGTGAAGGCCAGCGGCCGCGCCCTGCTCCCGGACGGCTCGGTAGATCCCTGCATCGAGGCTGTCCTTCGCCCCGCCGCGCTCCTGGACCTTTCTCTTCAGGAAGTCGGCGCGCTGCTTGGCGAGCGCCTGAACCTCCTTCGTCAGCTTCGCCCGACGCTGGGCCGTCTGCTTGATCAAGGCCTTTTGCTCCGCCGCCGGCATCGCCTGCATGGGGGCCGGGAGCTCGGCTCGTGGAACGGAGTCCAGATCCACGCGGCCGCTCCCGACCCCTTCCACGAGCTCCTTCTCTCCCAGCAGATTGGCCTTGCCGCTTCCCGAGGCGTTGAAGGCAGCGCGACGGGCACGCGAGGCCACGGACGCCTCGGAATGGAGCTTGTCGGTCGCCTCGAGCTTGCGTTGCTGTCTTGCGCGGTCGGCGGCGCTGCCGTAGTAGAGGCGGGTTGAGTCGAGGTCGGCAGAGAGCTTTGCCAGTCGCTCGTCGAAGGGAGTGACAATGGCCACGGCGCTCCCGGCCTGTCCGACTTGGAAGTAGCTCCCCTTCCCGGCCAGGGCAATCTGCCGCCAGGCCGTGGTGGTCGCCCCGTTACGGCCGCACTGGATGGCGTTGACGCGAATGCCCCGGGTCCGTGCCGTCTCAAGCGTCTGCGGCCACTTCACATCGTTCTGGTAGTCCATGTGGGGCGGGGCATCGCCCACCAGAAAGATCACCCGGTAGGTCTGCGGGTCCTGGCTCCAGGACAGTCCGTTGACGGCATCGTAGAGGGCCTGATTCACGCTCTCCGGACCGTCGCCGCCGCCCTCCGCCTGGAAATCCATGAGGGTTGCGTACATGGAGTCCAGGTCGGTAGAGAGGTCCACCACCCGCGTGATGTAGGCGTCCTGACGGTCTCGATAGGCTACCAGCCCTATCCGGATCTCCGGTGCCGGCTGGGCGGAGGCCATGGTGCTCGCAACGGACCAGATCTTTTCCTTGGCCGACTCGATCAAACCACCCATGCTGCCGGTGGTATCCAGGACAAACGCAACCTCGATCCGGGGGTGCTGGCTGCCGAGGGGCTGGGTGTTCGGGGCGAGGGTCGCGATCGGCGGAGTCGCCGCAGGCGTAACGCGCAAAGCGGGATAGACGGCCACGGCGGCGGCCGTGAAGGCGAGCATGGTCAGTGCAATGAGTCTTGGTTTCATGGGTCGAACCTCCTTCAGGGTCAGAGAGATGCGGAAAGCTTGCGGACGGCCTCCTCGGCGGCGCGATGCGCCCGCCCGAAGCGGTCGTCATCAGTCGAGGCCACGCCCTTCGGACTCGCGCGCTCCGGGATGAAAACGAACATGCCCTGCACCAGGAACAGGCTCCAGATGGCAAGGAACAGGCTCCCCGTATGGAGAAAGGCACCTGCGCCGGCCATTAGGCTGAGCGCCGTCAGACCGAGGTCTGCCAGCGCGCCCAACGGTCCCTGATGGAAGTAGAGGGAACGTACAAGCGACAGCACGCCGAGATGTCCCGCCAGGTAGAGAGGGATGGACGGCGTCAGAATCCAAAGGGCGACGGCGGTTAGGACCCAAAGGGCCAGGACGGTCAGTCGGCCGACGTGCTCCCGGCTGCGGCTCAGGAGGTAGAAGACATAGGCAATGCCCGCAGCCGCGGTCACGAGCCTTACCGCCGCGCCCCCGGGGAGTGCCCAGACGAGCGACGCGAATGCGAGAGTCCCCGAAACTGCCCCGATCAGGGCGACCAGCGCCCCCTCAAGCACAGTGGGCCGGCTCATCTTCCCGCCCTCCGCTGCTGCTCACGGAGGAAGGCCACCTCCACCTCCTCGTCCCGCACCGACACCGGGGGGATGTCCCAGCGCTCCGCCTCGGGCGGCGGCGCATCAGGTGCCAAGAGCTCCGCCTTCTGACGCATCGCCTCCAGCCGCGCATCCTTGTCGTGCACCGCTGCTTCAAGCCGCTGCAAGGCGTTCTCCGCCTCCTCCCGCTTGCGGTTGATGAGACCGCCCAAACACTCGGCCTCCAGTCGGCGGCGAAGAAGGAGCCGGGCCAGGTCGTCCTTCCCCGCTGCGAAGCAGGTGTCGAGCTCGTCTCCCAGGGTCGCGAGCGACCGCTCTATATCCCTTTCCCGAGCAGCGAGCCGGCGCTGCTCTTCGCGAAGCAGGGCAAGACGCCGGCGGTCTACGGATACATCCTCCTCCATCTCGCGCACCGCCTGGCGGAGAACGAGATCAGGCTCCTCGATGCGATCCAGCACTGCGTGCAGATCCGCTCGGAAGAGCCTGGAGAACCGTGCGATCAGGGTCATGGCGCACCTCCCAAGTTGCCTTCTTGACTGCCGTTTCAGTCTAGGGCGGGAGACCGACGCGCCCCAGACACGTCTCGGTAAAAGGTGGGCGCGAGAATTTACGAAGGGTTTACAGAACGCGGCTGTACGGAGCTGGTAGGCTAACGGTCATGGTGTCAGCGCCACCCCGGAGGATGTAAGTGGCTGCCACCATGACCGTTTCCCTTGCCACGGCCCTCTCCCAAGGGGCGAGGCGGAATCGGAGTGCGCTGCGCGCAAGGTTCACGGTATCGCTGGCATGCACCGCAAGATTCGGATTCTGATCGTGGAGGACGAGACCCCCATCCGGGTCGGCCTCACGGACGTCTTCGTGTTTCACGGCTACGAGGTGGATGCGGTCGGCGACGGCCGAGAGGGGCTGACGAAGGCGCTCGGGGGCACCTCCGACCTCATCCTGCTCGACGTCATGCTCCCCGGCATCGACGGCTTCGAGATCTGTAACCGCATCCGGGCCCAAGACCCCCGCCAGCCCATCATCATGCTGACTGCGAAGACCAGCGACGAAGACATCATTCGCGGACTCTCGCTGGGGGCCGACGACTACGTGCCCAAGCCCTTCTCGGTCGCCCAGCTGGTGCTGCGCGTGCAGGCCGTTCTGCGGCGCGCTCACAGAGGCGCGGACGCCGACTGCCTCATCCGCCTGGGCGAGGAGGTGGAGGTGGACACCCGCAACCTCTCGGGAGGCAAAAGGGGCGAGCCCCTGAGCTTCACCCGCCGCGAGATCGAGATCCTGCAGTACCTTAGAGTAAACGGCGATCGGGCCGTGCCGCGGGAGGAGCTGCTGGCGAAGGTCT
>JARRNE010000178.1:0-9270 GCA_037385305.1 Chromatiaceae bacterium
CGGCCTATCCCGGGAGCCATTCAGCCTAAGCCCTGACCCCCGCTTCTGTTACCGGCATCCGACTTTTGCCAAGGCCAAGGCGTATTTCGAGTTCGCCATTCACCGGGGGGAAGGCTTTGTCGTCGTCACCGGCCGGCCGGGGACCGGCAAGACCACCCTCGTGCAGGATCTTATCGGGGACCTGCGGAAGGCATCGCGGCTGGTGGCGCGTATCGACAAGACGCAGGTGGAGGCCGAGGACCTCTTGCGGCTGGTCGCCTACGCCTTCGGGGTAGATCCTCAGGGGCTCCACAAGGCGGCTCTGCTGCATGCCTTCGAGCAGTTCATGCTGCGCCAAGGCCGCCCCGGGAAGGCTGCGATCCTCGTCGTCGACGAGGCCCAGAATCTGCCGGCGGGGGCGTTGGAAGAGCTTCGCCTGATTACGAACCTCTCCTGCGAGACGCATCCGATGGTGCAGGTCTTTCTGGTTGGGCAGGAAGAGCTGCGCGCCAAGATTCAATCCCCAAGTCTCGAGCAGTTGCATCAACGAGTTCTGGCATCCTGTCACCTGGAGGCTCTCGACGCGGCCGAGACCAGAGGATACGTGGAGCATCGTCTCCTCTGCGCCGGCTGGTCCGGCGACCCCCTGATCAAGGGTGAGGCACTCGGTCTGCTCTTCTCGGCAACGGGGGGCATCCCCCGCCTTGTCAACAAGTTCTGTGCGCGGCTGTTGGTGCATGGGTACGTGGAAGGGCGGCACACGCTCACCGGCGCGGATGCCCGCATCGTGCTGGGGGAGCTCCGGGACGAGTGGCTCCAGTACGACGATCCTAGGGAGTCTGCGTTTGTCCAGGTCGGGATCTCCGGAAAAAATGCCGAGGTAATGCCAGACCTGTGTTGGCAGGGTCCAGCCCACGGCGAAGGCCGGCCGGCACCCCCCGCAACACGACCGGCGCAAGCAGGCGAGGGCCACCAGGCCCCAGGCCAACTCGCCGAGGCGGGGGCGACGGTTGCCCAAGTGCCGGCGGTCCGGGGTGTGCACGAACCTGAGCAGGGCTTGCCCCTCCCGGGGGGCCGCGAAGCTACGGCCGCGGGAGGCATTCCACCAGACGGAGTGCCCCGCTCCCCTCCACCCTTGGGAGTCCCGCGTATCCCTTCAGAACCCACTGAGGATGAGCACCGCCCGCCGTCATCTTCCTCGCCAGGTGCTTCGCGAAGCGCGGGGGTGCCGAGAGCTTGGTGGAGCCGCGGCCTGGCGGCAGCACTCGTGCTCTTCGCCGTGGCCGGCGGAGTCTATCTTGTGAGCCTGTCAAGCCCCGACTGGGGTCTGTCCCAGGTTTGGACCTTTGACCGACAGTCAGCCAGCAATCCGCGGGATGCGCATGTTCAGCAAGGTTCCGGACGGCACCTCATACGGGAAGATGGCTCCGGATCTGTCGCCGCCGGCCGACTCGGCGCGCCATCCGCCTCCCCTGAACCCGGCCCTGGCAAGCAGGTGAAGCCGCCACCTGTGCGACCCGATGCCGTCGCGGCCGTTGAGACGAAACCGGTCTCCTCACACACCGAGCCGCAGGGCAGCCGGAGAGACAAGCCAACAGGGAGCCAGATCCCGCCTCGCCAGGGCGTCGCGGGAAAACCGACCTCTCCCGCTTCGCAGCCGGCCTCGCAGCGACGGCGTGGCAGCCCTAGGGCAACGGCTGTCGCTGGTGGAGCGGCACCTGGCCTCCCGCGCGACACAGGTGCCTGGCCGCACGGGATCTCGCCGGTGCAGGAAAAGAGCGGAGGCGACGTACCCAGCGGACCGGTACCATCCGTTCCCATTGATACCTCCCAGTCTGGCCCTGATGGTTCCGGATGGCTGTCCAAGACGGCTTTGGTGTCGGAGGGGGCGACGCCTGCGGCTGAGCAGCCCGGCGGCGGAACGCCCCCATCGAATCTCTCACCAACCGGCACAGCCGCCCCGCAGGGAGGAGCGGGCGGCGGCACAGGGACGAGTGTGAGCCAGGACTCGCCCGCACAGCCGTCTGCGCTTGAGACGAATCCCCTCGGCGCGCAGCTGCATGCGGCAGGGCTGCCAGTCCAGCAGATCCGGCCGGGCGCCTTCAAGCTGAACCTGCACGGGGAGGTACAGTTCCCGTTAGGCAGCGCAACGCTCCCCGAGGCGGCGCATGGGCCTCTGGATCAGGTCGCCGCGATTCTCATTCAGTTTCCCGACGCACGAGTCCGCATCATCGGTCGCGCGGATCACCGGGGCTCGATCGAGTACAACAAGCGGTTATCTCTCCTCCGGGCCAAGGCGGTAGCGGAATACTTCCGGCGGCGAGGCGTTGACATGGCCCGGATCTCCTTTGAGGGCCGGGGCGAAGATCAAGGGGTTAAGGCAACGTCGGAGACAGGGAGGAAGCTGCTAGCCTTTGAACGCCGGGTAGACCTGATTATCGAGGAGCGCCAATCGCTGCGCAGGCAGCCTGCGCCCCTTCAACCCGCGGCAGCTAGACGGTCCAACGCGATGTGACGGCGGGATCTTTAAAGACCCATGTGAGGCGTGTCCTCGGGAAAGGGAGCGACACAAGGGCCTGTCCTAAGGCCCTTGTGCGCCTACCCCGGGGAGAATTGGTATGCCCCAAACAGGGTTACTTCCGGGTCCGGCGGCTGATGGTGGTAAAAAAACCCCAAATCTCACCGTGCGAGGATCCCGCCAAGCCGCTGCGCGCGCTCTCGTGTTCGCCGTGTGAGGGGCTCTGACGGGGACGGGTACCTTGTCCCGACCAATTTGGCCAATCTCCCCGGCGGCCCCTTAGGTCCCATAATTGCGCGCCACGAAGTCCCAGTTGACGATCTTCCAGATCTCCTCGAGATACCTCGGGCGGGCATTGCGGTAGTCGATGTAGTAGGCGTGCTCCCACACGTCTACGGTGAAGAGTGCAGTCTTGCCCGAGGTCACAGGCGTTCCCGCGTTGGAGGTGTTCATGATCTCGACCGAGCCGTCGGTGTTCTTCACCAACCAGGTCCAGCCCGAGCCGAAGTTCGTGGCAGCAGACTGGGTAAACTGCTTCTTGAGCTCCTCGAACGAGCCGAATGTCTTCGAGATGGCGTCGCCCAGGGCGCCCGATGGCTCGCCGCTACCATTCGGCTTCAGACAGTTCCAGTAAAAGGTGTGATTCCAGACCTGGGCGGCGTTGTTGAAGATCCCCCCCGAGGCCTTCTTGACGATCTCCTCCAGCGAAAGGTTTTCGAACTCGGTACCGGGGATCAGATTGTTCAGGTTGTTTACGTAGGTCTGGTGATGTTTCCCGTAGTGGTAATCGATGGTCTCCGCAGAGATCACGGGCTCCAGGGCGTGCTTCTCGTATGGGAGTGGCGGCAATTCGTGGGTCATGCGGATTCTCTCCTCGAATTTCGACTGGCAGAGGGAAGGTATGAGCCGGCGGGGCAAACCTCAACCGTGGCCCTGCCTTCCGACAAAAATGCTCAACATCAACGCTCGAATTGTGCGGACGGGCACAGGGTTTCGCAACGGTGATGCCGGTGTCACCATGGAGCCTTCAGGCTCACCGCCGGACTTCGTTCGATGAACGCGATCGAGCTTAGTATCTTCTCGAGCCGCCTGGAGGCAGTCTGTGATGAGATGGGGGCGGTGCTGCGCAGCGCAGCCTTCTCCCCTAACATTCGCGACCGGCTCGACTTTTCCTGCGCCGTCTTCGACGCGGTGGGGTCCTTGGCTGCTCAGGCCGCCCACATCCCCGTTCACCTCGGCAGCATGGCCTTTGCGACTGCCGACCTGGTCGCGCGCATGGAGTGGGCCCCGGGGGACATGGTCGTCCTCAATGACCCCTTCCTAGGCGGTACCCACCTGCCCGACGTCACCCTCGTCGCCCCCGTATTCGCTGGGGGGGAGCTGGCTGCGTTCGTCGCCAACCGGGCCCATCACGCGGATATCGGGGCGACCTCCCCCGGATCCATGCCTATCTCCCGCTCCATCCACGAGGAGGGCCAGGTCATCGAGCCGACGCATCTCATCCGGCGCGACGCCCTGGATCAAGCCAGGCTGACGGCCATCCTTACGGAGACCCGCAATTCAACGGATGCGCGCGGCGACTTCTTCGCCCAGATCAGCGCGAACCGGGCGGGTGCGGCCCGGCTCGCCGAGCTGATCGACCAGACGGGTCTCGATGCCTTTCGCGAGGGGCTCGCCGCGGTCAACGACTACGCTGAACGTCTGGCGCGGCAGGCCCTGGGCCGGATCCCCTCGGGCGAGTATGAGTTTGAGGACTGGATGGACGACGACGGGCAGGGCAACCTGGATCTCTCGGTTCGTGCCCGGCTTCAGGTCAAACACGGCTGTGTCCACGTTGACTTTACGGGGACCGCCGGACAGGTCTCGGGCAACATCAACTGTCCCCTATCAGTGGCTGCGGCGGGGGTGTTCTACGTGTTCCGCTGCCTGATGCCGCCGCAGACTCCTGCCTGTGCGGGCACCTTCAGGCCCATCACGCTGTCCGCCCCTGCCGGCTGCCTGCTGAATGCCCGCTATCCAGCAGCGGTGACGGCGGGTAACGTGGAGACCAGCACTCGAGTGGTCGACGTGATCCTTGGCGCGCTTGCCGAGGCACTTCCGAATAGCATTCCCGCGGCCAGCCACGGCAGCATGAACAATCTCGCCATGGGAAGCCGTACACCCGGCGCCGCTTGGGACTACTACGAAACCATCGGCGGCGGGATGGGGGCCGGCGCGGTCGGCGGTGGGCTCTCCGGGGTTCAGACCCACATGACGAATACGCTGAATACGCCCATCGAGGTGCTGGAGGCCCGCTTTCCCCTCCGGGTGAGCGCGTACGGCATCCGGGCGGACTCCGGGGGTGCGGGCCTGCGGCGCGGTGGCGACGGTTTGGTGCGCGAGCTCGAGCTGCTCGCCCCGACCAGCATCTCGCTGCTTACCGAGCGGCGGACCCGAAGGCCATGGGGATGCGCGGGCGGAGAGCCCGGTGCGCCCGGTCGAAACCTCCTCAACGGCCGCGAGCTCCCTGGAAAGGTCAGCATCGAGGCCGCCGCGGGAGACCGCCTGAGGATCGAGACGGCCGGCGGCGGCGGTTGGGGAGCGGTCGCCGGAGCCGCAGGGGAGGGGTAGGGCGATGTGCGGTATCTGTGGTGAGCTGCGTCTGGACGGGCAGCCAACGGACCTGGAGGCCATCGCGCGCATGATGGAGCAGCTGCAGCGCCGTGGGCCCGATCACGGCGGGAGCTACAGCGACGGGTCCCTCGGCCTTGGTCACCGGCGTCTGTCCGTGATCGACCTGTCCCTTCGCTCGCACCAGCCCATGGTCGATCCCGCGCTTGGGCTCGCGCTGGTCTTCAACGGAACCATCTACAACTACAAGGAGCTGCGTCGGGAGCTCGAAGGCAAGGGTTACCGTTTCTTCTCCCACGGCGACACCGAGACCATCATCAAGGCCTGGCACGCTTGGGGTGCGGGCTGCCTGGAAAGGCTGCACGGGATGTTCGCCTTCGCCATCTGGGACCTGGGCCGGCGGGTGCTGTTCCTCGCGCGGGACCGCTTCGGCATCAAGCCCCTCTACTGGACCAGGTACGAGCATCAGTTTCGCTTCGCCTCCAGTACTCAAGCCCTCTTGGAGGCCGGGGGTGTGGACACGACGATCGACCCGGTGGCACTGCATCATCTGTTCACCCTCCATGCGGTGGTCCCCGCACCGCGCACGATCCTCCGGGGAGTGCGTAAGCTCGGGCCTGGCCATTGGCTGCGGATCTCCGCGGACGGGGACCAGACGGAGTCCCGGTATTGGCGGCTGGACGCCACCAGGCCCGAGGAGCCCGTCTCCGAATCCGCCTGGCTGGACTCGATCCACGACGCCCTGAGGCGGGCCGTTCAAACCCATAACGCGATTGCAGATGTGCCGGTGGGCGTGCTCCTGTCGGGCGGCCTCGACTCGAGCCTTCTGGTGGCCCTGTTGGCCGAGGCGGGCGTCTGCGATCTGCGCACCTTCTCGGTCGGGTTCGAAGATACGCCGGAGGAGGCAGGCAGCGAGTTCGAGTACTCGGACTTGGTGGTCGAGCGCTATGGAACCCGCCACCGGAAGCTCCGCGTTCCAAATGCGGAGGTCCTCCGGCGTCTGCCAGAAGCGGTCGACGCCATGACCGAGCCCATGTTCGGCCAGGATGCAGTCGCCTTCTACCTGCTGGGCGAGCAGGTGAGCCGGGAGATCAAGGTGGTGCAGTCGGGCCAGGGGGCGGACGAGGTCTTCGGGGGGTACTTCTGGTACCCGCGCATCCGGGCGGAGACGGAGGGTGACTGGCTAGAGCGCTTTCGCAAGCACTACTTCGACCGCGACCACGACGAGTACCTGAAGCTGGTGACTGAGCCCTACCGGGGCGCGGACCACAGCTCAGGGCTCATCTCAGACCTCCTGGCCGAGCCGGACGCGGATGAGCTGATGGACGCCGTCTTGCGACTGGACGTCACGACCCTCATCGTGGACGACCCCGTGAAGCGGGTGGACAACATGACCATGGCTTGGGGGCTGGAAGCGAGGGTCCCTTTCCTCGATCACCAGCTGGTGGAGCTGGCCGCCCGCTGTCCCCCGGCATTCAAGCTGCGCAACGGCGGCAAGTACCCCCTTAAGGCAATGGCCCGCGGTCTGCTGCCGGATGGGGTTATCGATCGCCCGAAAGGCTATTTTCCCATGCCGGCCCTCAAGTACGTGCGGGGCGAGTTCCTTTCGATGATGCAGGACCTGCTGACCTCCCGGGCATGCCGGAAGCGGGGCCTCTACCGGCGCGACTACGTGGAGATGCTGCTGGCCGCCCCCGACATGCACCACACGCGGATCCTCGGCAACAAGCTGTGGCACTTGGCACTGCTGGAGCTCTGGCTGCAGCGGCACGTAGACGCCTGCCCTTGAAACGGGGCTGTGCGTCCCGAACTTCCAGGGTTCGACGAACAGCAGGTTTTCGAGGTCAGTGATGGACGTACTCGCGCGTATCGATCAGCAGGTCAAGAACAATCCCCTCGTCATATACATGATGGGCACCCAGCAATCTCCCATGTGCGGCTTCTCCATGCGTGCCGCCGCCGCGCTTCAGGAGTGCTCTGTACCCTTCGCTTACGTCAACGTGCTGCAGGACCCCGAGATCTTCGAGAGCCTGCCGCGCTACGCGGATTGGCCCACCTTCCCTCAGATCTACATTGGGGGCGAGCTGGTGGGGGGATGTGACATCACCCTGGAGCTCCACGCCAAAGGCGACCTGAAGCGGATGATGACCGAAGCCTCGGAGCAGGAGGCGGGGACGGGCGGGAGCGGCGCCGGCTGATCCTCGAGCGGCGGGATCTCGCGTCCAAGACACAGGGCAGCTGGCCGGCGCGCACTGCGGCGTCGGCGTCCGGTGCCGCACGCTACGCCTTACTCGGCTGCGCTTGCCCTGAATCAATCTCCCAGACCCGTACCGGGTCCAGCTCCCGCCAGCGGTTTACGATCTTGCAGAACAGCTTTGCGGTCTGCTCCACGTCGTAAATCGCGCTGTGGGCCTCCCGGCTATCCCAGCCGAGCCCTGCCATCTGACAGGCGCGGGCCAGCACCGTTTGCCCATAGGCCAGCCCTGCGAGAGTGACGGTGTCGAATACACTGAAGGAGTGGAACGGGTTGCGCTTGAATCCGGTGCGCTCCACCGCGGCCCGAATGAAGCCCAGATCGAAGAAGGCATTGTGCCCGACCAGGATGGCGCGATTGCAGCGGGCCGACTTGACGGCTTTGCGGATAGGGCCCAGCACCCGAGACAATGCGTCTCCCTCCGGGATGGCATCGCGAAAAGGGTGATCCGGATCGATCTTGTTGAATGCCAGCGCCCTCGGGTCCATTTCCGCCCCGATGAAAGGGAGGACGTGACAACACATCGTGGGACCGGGCGTAAGCCGGCCGTCGCCGTCCATCCGGATGACGATCGCCGCAATCTCGAGCAGCGCATGGCGCTGCGGATCGAAGCCGGCAGTTTCCACGTCCACCACCACCGGCAGGAAGCCCCGAAAACGTCGGCTGATGGTCGGCGTGTCGTCATTCTCCTTCATCGGCACAGGATAGGTGTCGGGCGAGGAAAAGCCAAACGGGCGCGGACTATCGGGGCATCTTGTACAGGGGGGCATCTTTTTCAGCCCGTTTGACCCCTTCCCTCCGAGGGGGCCCCGGCCACCTGCGGCAGGAACCAGGGCGGCCCTGTCAACGCTGCGCTGGGGAGGCCAACCAGAACTGCTATAGTGTTGGGGCGAGCTTGGGGGATATCGGAGAGATCTGGCCCAATGACGGTCTGTCGAGCCGCGCGCAATGTTGCCCTGGGAGGAATTTGGACCCTCTTGGGCTTGTGTTGGCTCAGTCTTGCGGCTGCCGCAGGTGCCGCGTCCGAAAGCGGCCTTCTGTTCGAGGTGGAAGGACCGAGCGGGAAGCCGAGCTACCTGTTCGGCACCATCCACAGCGACGACCCGCGGGTTGTCATCTTGCCGAAGCCGGTTCAGGATGCCTTCGATGGGGCCGGCGTGCTCGTCATGGAGGTAATTCCAGACCAAGCGGCTATTGGCAGATCTGTCAAGGCAATGCTTTTTCATGACGGGCGATGCCTGAAGGACGTAATCGGCGCAAGCCTTTACGCCAAGACAGTCGCTGCGCTGAAGACGCGCGGGCTGAGCGAAGCCGCCGTCCAGGACTTCAAGCCCTGGGCGATTATCACCCTCCTGAGCCTGCCCCAGTCGAAAACGGGACAGTTCTTGGACCTCCGCTTGTATCAGGATGCCCTGGCTCAGGGCAAGCCAGTCCGGGGCTTGGAGACCATGGATGAGCAGCTCAGCATCTTTGAAGACCTGAGCGAGCGGGACCAAATCGCCTTGCTGCGGGAGACCCTCGCAGTCCAGCGCGAGATGCCCGATGTGTTCGAGCGCCTGATAGCCGCCTATTTGTCGCGTGACCTCAACGAGCTGCTCCGCCTCAGCAAGCGCTATCTGCAAGGCGGCGACAGCGCCTTGGCCGAGCGCTTTCGAGCAGCCGCACTCGACAGGCGCAACCGACGCATGGCACAGCGTCTGATTCCGCTGGTCCGCAGGGGAGGGTACTTCGTGGCTCTAGGCGCGTTGCACCTTCCGGGGAAGGGCGGAGTCCTGAAGCGCGTTATGGACTCCGGCTTCCAGGTGCGCGCGCTTTACTGAGACGGGCACCAAGGGAAGCACGGATCAGTCTCGCTGTTCCGGGCCCACCGCCTTGCATGGTCTGGATCTTGTTGGCGGCACCGGCGTAC
>JARRNE010000179.1:0-5654 GCA_037385305.1 Chromatiaceae bacterium
TCGAGAGAGCCAGTCGTGATGGGTATCCCTTTCACTTGGGCGTGGCGAAAACCATACACGTCTCGGCAAGAGCAGCTACGTCTGCAATGGGTCGGTTCCGGACTATGCCACGTAAAGGCGCCCACGCCATGAGCCTGCGCCACTACGACCGCATCTGCGACGACCTCACGGACGCCGTGCGCCGCCACCTCAAGCGCTACCCCGAGGACCGCGACCTGCTCGCCTACGTCGAGGGCGTGGACCTGCCCGACAGCGGGCGGATCAGCCCGCACCGCAGCGACCTGTGGAAGATCACCTCCCGCCTCGCCGCCATCGAGCTGCTCGTCAGCCACGACTTGGAGACGATCCACCGCCTGGAGGCCACCACCGGCCGGCACTGGTACAGCCGCTGACCCGCAGCCCCCGGGCACGCCGCCCGAGCCCCCGGCGCACCCGCTCCGGCCGGTCCGCCCGAAAGCACCGCTAGCCGCACCTGTCGCGACCGATGCGGCCCGCGCCTCACCGCATCCTGTAGCCCTCGCCGGGAGGTCCAAATGCGGCGGCACCTTACCGGCCGGATCCGGGCATTAGCAGGCATGGCGCCGAAACGAAAGTGCCCGTCGAGCGGGGCTCATGCAGCCAGTGGGTAACTGCTTCGCCGACCCCGCATCCGAAGCAATGTCAGTTGTTGTTAAGCTGTCGCTGGCGGCCATAAGCCTAGTGGCAGATTCGGGTCCCCCTCTGTCAGGATAGTTGTCGTTCCGCAACCGCCCAGTGGACACACGCTCCCCACACAGGAGAGTCCGGAACAGCGTCTATTGCGGACGTTGTGCGAGCGACCATAGATCTCAAAGAGTCGCAGCCTCGACTGCGGGAGCCGACGCGAGGGAAGCCGCTTATCGAGTAGTCTTGCAAGTCACGCCCCCGCGAAAATGTTTGTGGCTTTTCCCTCGAACAGCTGTTATTATAACGGCCCGAAAGGACGGACAAATCTCAGATCGCAACAAGGCGTTGCGTCTTCTGCCGAAATCCCGCCGATTTTCCGCGAGATGCATATTCCTGAATCCGGATGCTGCGATGGCGGCATCGTACTGTCGAAGAAATTCTTGTGCTTGGTGTTTTTCGATAGTGTCAAATTGAACCAATGCACGCAATTTCGAGAGACAGTCAGAGATGAACATCTACGTAGGCAACCTTCCTTATTCCGTCACAGACAGCGACCTTCGCGAGACCTTCTCCCGGTTCGGCGAAGTGGCCCAAGTCAACCTGATCACCGACAAGTTCACCGGTGAATCCAAAGGCTTTGCCTTTGTTGACATGAGCAATAACTCGCAGGCCGATGCTGCGATCAAAGGCCTTAACGGTACCGACATGAAGGGCCGTAACATCACGGTCAACCAGGCGAAGCCAAAGAGTGACCGCCCCTCGCCATCACGCGGTCGGCGCTATTAAGGGCCTCGCCCTCGCGGCTAGCGCCGCCGGCCGAGCCCCGACTGCGGTTGGGTGACCGGCAAATGAGAGCCCGGCAGAAGCCGGGCTTTTCTGTGGGTAAAAGGCTGACTCTTTCCCAGACCTCTTCCCATCGAGCTCGCAGGCGGTCTCTATCACGTCACCTCGCGCGGGACGGGCGCCAGGCGCTCGATCCCGATGAGCAAGAACGGGCCACCGGGCTCGCAGTGCTGCTGGGACCGGTCTGTTCTCGCTTCAGCTGGCGCCGCCACGCCTACTGCGAAGGACAAAGGGGCCAGGGTCGTGCTCAGCCTACGCCCACTCACCCACACCGCCGGGCGAGGGGCGCAGTTCTGCCAAGAAATCGATCAGCTTGGGGCTGACTGTTCCCGCTGAGTACATCACGTTGAGGCCGTACCCGATGTTGGATACCCTCTTTCTTCGCGTGGTTTCTTGTCCATTTCGTGAACGGTCCCCTATTTCACCGCGCCTTGATCGATCCAGGTCTCAATCGTCTTGATTTGGTCCTCGGTTAGCGACCGCTTGCCGTGCGGCATGTGAATCGAAGGATCGGTCTCGCCGGCGACCAAGCGATACAGGGTGCTGGATTCCGAGGAGCCTTTCACGATGACCGGGCCGAGCCTCGTGCCTTTCATCACCGTCTCGTAGGACTCCACCGAGAATCCGCTCTTCAACGTGCCTTCCTTGCCGTCGGTATGACACTGTGCGCATCTCTGCTGAAAGATAGGTGCTACGTCGGCGTAGGTGACGCGCCTGCTGCAGCCGCTGATGCCCGCGGCCGCGATCAGCATGACCGTCAGGCCCCTCATCTTTCTGCTCATCGTCGTCTCCTCCACAGCCCGAGTGCCGAGCCCATATTTTCACTCCGAATATATCATACGTAAATCCTGCAAGTAGCGTTCGCTACCGGACTCGTTACTCAATGGGGTCAGAGATGGCCGTGTGCCGCAGTCATTTCCGCCTCCGCGATCGCGAGATTGTGACCAAGGCGGTGACGACCAGCAGCGTTGTCGAGCAGCCCGGGCCCAATTCTTCGCGTTTGCCAGCGCAACGGAGTAGCCGCCCGTCGCCAGCCTGCTGATGGCAGGCCGTTGGCGGTGTCCGCCCGTCGCGCCACTCCTCCCCCTTCAGTGCGAAGCGCTCATCGAGCCGCCGGTCAAGGCTGTCGCCGTTTGGGGTCACGCGATAAACTGCCCGCACCGTCACCCCTGCCTGGAGATGGCGATGCCGGGCAGCCTTCGGCCCCCGTCTCCCTTCGAGCCTCTAATCCGCTGGACGGCATCCGCGGCGCAAAGGCTCGCCTCACAGGCCGGCCAGCTCGGCGACCACCCCCTGGGCAGTCACAGCGCTCAAGATCGCCGCACTGCCGGTCTTCTCCGGGTTGTACTCGACGAGGTACAGGTGAGGCCGGTCATCCGGGTTATGGACACTGACCACTCCGTCGATGGCCCGGAGCGCGTTCTCCATCTCCGAGCGCCGGTCAGGCTCCAACGTCTGGTCAACGTGCACAGTGACGTCCGCAAGCTGGATGTTCATCGCTTTCTCCTGCTTCCCTTGGAGGTGTCGGTAGTTGGCCCGGGTCTTTGGGGGCCCAGGTCCGCAGCCCGTCCTCCGTCGCCTCCGTCTGTCTCCCCATCGCGCGGGCGCGAGCGCGAATAAACACTTCCTTGCTAATAGTATAGGTCTCCTCCGTGCTTCCCTCCGCGGAGGCAGCGAACAGGTAGCGCCTTCGCCGGGCGCATCGCGTCAGCGACCCCGTCCTGTACATCAGGGCTCTCGAGATTGCTTGCAGGTCGGGTGGACTAGAAGCAGCATTGGCCCAACGGCTTCAGGAGTGGAAGAGGCTACGCGGAGCGCCGCGGCGGAGCAAGGCCGACGCACACGCAACCCCGGCCGTTCCCACTGCCGCGCATTGAGTGTTTGTGCAATGGACGAGAGCTTGGGCGGAGTGATATCAGCCCTCGGGCCCAGCGAGCTGCATCTGCGCGCCCTGGTGGCCGACGACAGCGAGGCCTGTCGCCTCTGGCGGGCCTGCGAGCTCTGCATCTTCCTCGAGCAGCGCTTCGCGTCGGCGCCGGACCCGCGCTCACTCAGTGAAACCGATCTCGTGGTGTGCAGCGACAAGGGGCTGATGCAGGGAGAGCGGCTCAGCGATCCGCGGGACCCGAGCGGGCATCGTCCCTACTGGCTTTACGCCGGGAACCGCTTGGTGGGCACCCTTGCCCTCTGCCTTTGGGAAACCGGCTGGGGGCAGGCGACGTTGTGGCTCGCGAGCCTCTACGTCCTGCCCGAATGCCGCCACCAAGGCCACGCCAGCGCCGTCCTCAATGCCCTGTACGAGGCGGCATCGCAGCAGGGGCTGCGTGGTCTGCGGCTCGACACCGATTGGGTCTGGCAGTCCGCCGTCCGTCTCTACCTGGGCAACGGCTTTCAGGTCTGTAACTGGAAGCGAACCCTCAGCCTGCAGCGCCTCTGCCACGAGCCAGGTTACCGCGTGCGCTTCGACGGTGACCGAGCCGAGTACTTCAGGGACGACATCGCAAGGCCGATCTTGGTTGCGGAAAACCGGGGCGATCGCCTCGACTGGGATGAGGGTGAGGGTCCCAGCGGCGGAATCGATACCCTGCACGCAGCCTCCACCTTCGCCCTCTGGCTCGCCGTCGCCGGCTGGCCGCTCATTCGCAGCCCGGACACCTGGGCCGAACGCAACCGCTGGATCGACGTGGGCATGCCCGAGGGTTTGGCCCATCGCATCGCGGCCCTCGAGGAGATCGCCCACCGACACGGGTTCCTGGTGCAGACCCCGCGCATCCCCGGGCTTCCGGCAGACAGAAGCTAGGGAAAATGCCCTCCGGCGTCATTGGGATCCCTCGCGCCGGCATGGCGCGTCGGAGCCTGCTTGCCGGCGACGCACGGTTCGCGGGTATGAGCGGTCGCCCGCAAGCGGGCTCCTACGTCATCCGGGGATCGGCGGACACATGCGAAGACTTCTGCAACCTCCATTAGGACCTGCCTCGCGAATTGAATCCTGGGAATTCTCTCACCCGACCCGCTGATTGCGCACCAGCTCCCGCAGCACCCGGGCGGCGCTGGCCTCGTCCGGGCGCAGGGTCTCCAGCTGGCTGGCCAGGTAGCCGGCCGGTCGATGGCCAGGTCCCTCTGAAGGCGATCAGGCCGTCGATGGCGGACAACGCTGCATCCCTATTGTTATCCCTGCGTACAATGGTGAAGATCTTGCCCAGTCGAAGCGCCTACGCCAAGACCACGATGAATGCATCGGCCAGGACGATTAGCTTCAGGCTGCCGCTCTGTCGGTTGCGACCGGAAACAGGCCTTTCTCCCGCGCGTCGAGCAGGACGATCTCCACGACACTGCCGTCGGCTGCATAGGCGATGTTCACGTTTCAGCCGTGGGAGACCTCGCGCGCTACGGGTTGCTCGCTGACCTGGATCTCAAGGATGTCCTCATCTTCGCAATAGGTCGTCTTCATGCTTCGTGCACCTCCCAGTGGGTCATTGACGTCTTCACGATCAGTGCCTCGCGACTGACGACGGCCGCGCAGATCTGGTTGTCCTCGCGCCCTTCGAATGTTCTGAATATCCACCAATGCTCAGGGTCCTTGTCTTTGACTTGGCCCATCTCGATGAGTCCCTGCACGAGACGTGGACTCAAGCCACGTTGGGCCATCCGCTTCCTGGGGTGGCGGGTCAGGTGCACCCCCTTGTTGAAGCGGTGGCTGTTCCAGGAAGGCTTACCGGTCATCGCTTGCTCACTCGACCTCCATCCGCCAACGCGACAGGGGGCGGGGGACATTTGCGCTCCCGTGCGGCTTGCATGGGCCGCAGCTCCTTCATGGATGACGCTTGAATTCCAGCCTGCCCGCCTCCCCGTAGAGGGTGCGGTGAGCTGGCGAACCGTGCCGGACGGCAATGGTGCGGTTCCGTCGTCACCGCACCCTCAGATGCGCAACCGCGAGCACCAATAAGTACCCCGTCACCAAAGGTACTGGTGTTCCCGGTCGTCCCCTCACGGCGGGAAAAGGTCGCCCAGCCGATCGCGCCGGCTTCCTGCGAAACCAGCCCCCCAGACGCCGGCGAGTGACGAACAGAAAGGCCAGACCTCTCCGGCGAGCTACCCCGCAGCCCTCCAGGCCGCAGTCCGCGAAATGATCGTTCTAATCCCCTTCAATTCGGGTCTCTGACTTC
>JARRNE010000180.1:0-5649 GCA_037385305.1 Chromatiaceae bacterium
GCCTGCTCTGGGCGGTCATTGCTCTCGGGAACCAGCAGGGCGAGCTCATCCCCATTGATCTTTACCCAGGTGGCGGCCTGCACGAGAGCGAGGACGGTCTCCTTCTTCCACCAGGGGGGGCGCAGATTCACGTCGACGAAGGCCCGCAGCTTGGAGGCTTCCTTTATGCGGGTGAGGGCGGTCCGGGAGTCAGCCTCCCGCAGGGCCAGGCTTCCGTGGTAAAGGAGCGATCCCTCGGGGAGGGCCGGGAGCCGATCGGGGTCGATGTGGTCGTAAGCCTGGTCCCCCTTGATATCGAAGGTGGGCTCGCCTTCCCTCAGGCTGACCTTGACAGTCCCGGTCTGGTGGACGGGATCGGTCTGGAGCCCGGCAAGGTCCATGCCCCACCGCCGCATGGCGTTCCGGATGGCACGGCCCAGCGCATCATCCCCGACGCGGCTGACGAAGAGGGGGCGGAGGTCGAATGCCTGCAGATGCCAGGCGACGTTGAAGGGTGCACCTCCCATCACCTCCGTGCCGTCGGGAAAGACGTCGAACAGGACCTCGCCAAAAACGACCGGGCGCGTCTCCATTTCTTTGCTCCTGGTGGTTGTGGGCCTATCTGGTTCTTGCTTCTGAGTGATCACCGTGGGCCCTGACCGCGGCAGGTATGATCGCCAAAGCACCGGGCGGCCGACAGGGTCTTGGTCGCGGGGGGGCACCGCCCGCGGGAGAACGGAGCCCAAAAATCAAGCGGCCGCCGCGAGGTCTGCCGAAGCTTCCACGATTCTAACGGCGATAACCCTCGATTCAACTGCCGGGCCGGGTGAGGCGCGTCGGCAGGGTTGGTCCCCGGGATATCGTCGGCTCTGGTGTTAGGGGAGCAGCCGACAAGGCCAGCGCCCACGTTGGCAAGAACCAGGCCCAGCAGGTCGGCATCCTCTCTGAGCTGATCAGACGGGCCAGGATCACCAGACCCGCCGCCAGCAGGTTGCCGGCCGTCGCGCCCCCTGGTTTGGGCGGCCCGTGGCTGCGGGGGCCAAACAGCCGGTGAGTGTACAGCGTTTGACGCCTCCTCAAGATGACTTCGTGCCGCAAGCAAAGGACAATGGGCGTTCACCGACCACGGAGGCGGGCGGCGAGGGTGCGGGAGAGTGATATGCTCGCCTAAGGCGATTTCTGTCGAATTCTATACCGTCTTGCTTGTCCTTTCGCCGGCCTTCGGCGTCGGGCCGCCAGTCACGGAGCCCGGCTATGCTCCCGGCGGCGCTCCTCGAAGGCAAACGAAAATCCGGCGCAATCCGGTATGAGATCTTCCGGCAATCGCCCAAGGAGCCCGAGGACGGGAGGCGGGCCGCATCCCGTGCCAATTTCACGGACCGCTGTCCCTGGGAAGCACAGATGATCCACAAGCGCGTACAAAGCCTAACCAGCGACGAGTTCTTCTACTTCTTTCTGCAGCTGCGAAAGGGCGAGATCCGCCGGACCGTTCAGGCACTCAAGGGCCGCTATCCGCAAGACACGCCGGGGCAGTTGGCCAAGCGCCTCGTGGAGGCCAAGACCCAATTGGCCCTGCTGGGCGGCACCTTGTTGAATGTGCCCCTGTTGGTGCCCGGCGTGGGGCAGGCGATGACGCTGTTTGGTCTCGTCGGGGCGACCTCGATGTTGACCCGCATGCACCTATATCTGATCCTGGAGATCGCGCTCGTTTACGGGCAGGACATCGACGATGAGGCCCGGGTGGGGGAGATGCTCGCCGTTATCGCCGCGACCGCTCTGGGCTCCGCCGCCCCGCCGATGCTGATGCAGGCCCTGAAATTGAACCCCCTGTATGCCATCCCTGCGGGCGCGCTGTCCGCATCTGCGGTGACCCAGCTGATTGGGTACGCGGCCGTTGCTTTCTATCAGAACAAGCTGCTCCGGGAATCCGAGGGTGAGTTGGCCGCTGTGCCGGAGGGGAGCGTCGCGAGCTACAGGTCATGAATGAACCTAGAAAGAGCAGTATCCGCAAATGAACGCCAATGGACACAAATGAAAACAACGGCTTGTCACCCGCGGGGGCAGCGTTGTTGTCACCGCGGCAGGTGAATGGCGGATGACAGGCAACCATTTGTAATATTTGCGTATTTTGCGCTCACTTGCGGACGAGTTGCTGTTCTTGGGATGAAAGGTCAACGGCATGAAGCTCAACGACGTCGATGCCTACCGCACGACCACGGAAGTCGCGGTCATTTCGGACCTCCTGGACCCGCGCGGCAAGCAGATCCTGGAGCTCGGCTGCGGGGCGGCCGGGGCCACCCGGACCCTCGCCACGGACCTGGCGGCCGCTCACGTCGTCGCGACCGAGGTGGACCGGATCCAGCTGGAGAAGAACCTCGAGATCACCGACCTGCCGAATGTCACCTTCCGCTTCGGCGGGGCCGAGGCGATCGAGGACGCCGACGAGACCTATGACGCGGTCTTCATGTTCAAGTCGCTCCACCACGTTCCGACGGACCTGATGGCACAGGGTCTGGGGGAGATTCGCAGGGTCCTCAAGCCCGATGGTCTGGCCTATTTCTCGGAGCCTGTGTATTGGGGGCCGTTCAACGACCTGCTGCGCATGTTCAATGACGAACGGGAGGTCCGGGAGGCGGCCTTCGCGGCCCTGACGGATGCGGTGGGATCGGGCCGATTCACGCTCGAGGCGGAGGTCTTCTTCGAGGTCGAAGATACTTACACCAGCTGGGAGGACTTCGAGACCCGACTCCTCAAGGTCACCCATACGGTCCTCGACATCGATCCCGCCCGCCATGAGCAGATCCGGCAAGCATTTCTGCGCCACCTGACGCCCGGCGGCGCCTATTTTCTCAAGCCCCACCGGGTCGATCTGCTGCGCAAGGCGGCGTAGATCCGTCCCGGAAACTCCTGCCGGGGTTCCTCGCTGCGCAGAGTGTCACCAATACAGCCCCCACTGCAGGCACAGGACCGTGCAGGCTTCACAGCTCGGAGGCGCGGACCTTGCCCCCTTGGTGGGGGTGACGTCTAGACTGAGCCCCGGGGCTGGCCGATTACGGGGTGGGTCATGCAGTGTCCGAAGTGCGGCATCGAGCAGGATACAGGAACAGGAATCTGCATTGCCTGCGGCCTCGTCTTCGAAAAGTACTACAAGTACCACCCGCGCCCCGGAGAGACGCGTCCGCCGGTCGCCATCGCACCGGAACCGGATCAGCGAGAGAGTCTTCGGGATCTGATCCTTCCCGCCGAGGTCGGGGGCGACTGGATCGGGATGGTTGGCCGCGGGCTGGTGTTTGTGGTGCTTTGCCTCTGGGGAGCGTATCTCTCCCTGCCATCCATCGAGAGCAACGTGGCAGGGGCGTCCCTCCTGCACTTGATCAACCTGCCGTTCCACGAGGCCGGCCACGTCCTGTTCATGCCCTTTGGGCCCTTTCTCCATTCCCTTGGGGGGACCCTGGGCCAGCTCCTCATGCCGGCGATCTGCGCTTCCGTCCTGCTTCTCAAGACCCGGGACCCGTTCGGCGCGTCGGTTGGGCTCTGGTGGCTCGGCGAGAACTTCCTGGACATCGCTCCCTACATCAACGACGCCCGTGCCGGGCGGCTTCCCCTGCTCGGGGGCAATACCGGCCACTCGGCGCCCTACGGCTTCCATGACTGGGAGTATCTCCTGGGGGAGAGCGGCCTCCTGCCCTGGGACCATGCCCTGGCCCGGGGTAGCCACCTCCTGGGCGCGATGATCATGACCCTGGCTCTGGTGTGGGGCGGCCTGCTTCTCTACCGGCAATATCGAGGTCTGAGCAGGGGCTGACCGAGGGATTCGACCAGCGTCACCGCGCCGACCCCTGACGACGGTCGGGTGAGGGAAGCGAGGCAGAGGGTAGCTAGGCGGAAGCCCGTCGGCGCAGGGCCTTCGGGCGGCGGAAGGTGGCAGGCTCGTCTGCCGGTGCCGGGTCGAAATGGCCGAGCGCCTGCCATACGGGCTGCTGGCTCCAGGGTAGCGGCCGCGGGCTGAAGAATGCCTGCTCCAGCATCAGGATGTGGCCACGCAGCGGCTCGTGGCAGCGCTGGGCGAGCCGCGCCAGGTTGCTCGGCGGGTCCTCCGGCAACACCTCTCGGGCCCAGGCCAGGAGCGCCTCCTGGGCGGTCGCCGCATTTTCGGCCTCGTAGGCGGTGCGCACGGCGGCGATCGTGTCGCTCATGGGCTCCGCCTCGGCAGGCTCGGGTGCAATCGGCCCCTGCTGCGGCACGGGGCTGGGCGCAGGACGCTCGCCGCGCCGCCTGCTGCGCCACCAGGCGAGCATGGTGCCGATCCAGGCCAGGCCGAGTGCGATCGTGACCCACTGCCAGCTCCCGCTGCCGGCGGGGGCATCCTGCGCCTGGATGCCGGCGCCAGGCCCGGGGCGGACGGCCGTGCTCCGGGACTGCGACTGGGACTGGGTCGGGGACGATGGCCAGGTCTGGGGGAACACGGCCGGCGCCGACGGGACGTTGGGCCATCCTGTCGCGCTGGATGCGGTGACTACCAGATCACGTGCCGGCAGCAGGGCATTATCCCACCGTCCGCTCCGGGTATCCCACCACTTCAGGATGAAGGGAGGCAGGTGGTAGCGGCCGGGGGTGCTCGTGCTCAGCGCGATGGTCTCCTGACGCACCCCGATCACCCCTTCCGGACGTCGCTCGTTCCACAGCCGCGGCTGGTCCCGCTGCTGGACGAGCTCATATGGCGCCCCGAGCGAAATCGCCGGCAGGTCGCTGGCCTGGATGCCGTCCACCCGCAATGTGACCTGCCGCTCGACTGGCTGGCCGGCGCTCACCTGATAGATCGCAGGACCGCTTTCGGTCAGGGAGACGCTGCGGGCTGGCAGCCAAGTGTCCGGCTGTGTCCCGGCAGGGGCCGGCAGCACCTGAACCCCCGTTGGCTGCGACTCTGCTTGCACCTGCTGCCCCGGGTAGCCGTAAGAGGAGGGCTCTGTAGTGTCGGTTCCGGAGGTCCAGCCCCCGAACGCCAACGGTGGGATCCTCAGCAGGCCGGCGTCCTGCGGAAAGATGGCGTAACGGCGCTCGTACACGCTGTAGTCCCGGCCGTCCCGGCTTGCTGTATAGCGGTCTTCCCCGAGGGGCAGGACAGTCGCGTGCGGGATATCCGGGTCGTGCAGCTGCGGGCCGGCGATCGGCTCGCTCATGAACACCTTGGCGGTGAGCACCACTTGCTGTCGTATCCGGACCTTGTGAGGCTCGACCGCCGCCTCCAGCACCACCGCCGGTGCCGCCCCCGCGTCATTGCCCGGGCCGCTTGGGTCGAGTGCGCTGCCTGAGCTAGGAGCGGGTTGGGCCGTGGTTCCCCCCGTCACCGTACGCCGCAGCGGCGCGGTGGCCGCGCCGCCGACTGGAATGGCGGGAATCTCCAGCTTGCCCGACCTGCGCGGACGCAGGGTCAGGACCAGCTGGTATTGCTCAGAGCGCTGACCGTTGATGACGGAGACGCTGCGGTGCGCACTGCGGTTGAGGATGTCGAAATCCTTGGCCAGGACCGAGAGGTCGGGGCCCGCGGAAAGCTCGCCGCTCGCTTCGAGGGTCAGGGTCAGGGGTTGACCGAGCGGAATACTTGTCGCGTTCAGCTGTGCTGTCACCTCCGCGGAGGCGGCCATCACCGGCCCGCCGAACAGGAGCAGC
>JARRNE010000181.1:0-5642 GCA_037385305.1 Chromatiaceae bacterium
GTAGGTACCAATTTATTCGGAAACCGTTGAGCAGACGTCGTGAAATCAGCCCGCTGCAATGCCATGGGCGCGGGACATCGGAAGAAGCTGGGTGTTCGGCCCCCTCTCGGGGCGCGAGGGACGAGCCCGGTCCGGGTTCCAAGCGACGCGGCGGATGCCTGCCTGGGTCAGCGAGCGGCGGTGACCTCCTGTGCCAGGCTCTACTGGCCGGAGGTGAAATGGCCCGGGGCGGTCTTCTGCTCCTGGAGGTGTCCCAGCCGCTGCTCAAGCTCCGAGAGTGCCCGCTTACGCTCGAGCAGCTTGCGCCTCAGCCTCCCTTTCTTGAGCTCGCCCCTGACGAGACGGCGCTGAAGCTTCTCGAGCTTGCCGCGGGTCTTGTCCACCGATGCCTGCAGCAATTGCAGTCGTCGCCGGTGCAGGTCGACGACCACGCCACGATCCGCGGGGTGAATCGGCGTCGCTGCCGCTGCCTCGCTTCCCGGATAGAAGTCGTCGTTCATCGTCACCTCCGGTGCAAACCATCCCGGTCCCACAGCCGTATCTCATTACATACTTGCCCGTGTCATGCAAATCCATCCGGAATACTACGGACAAAGCACATGAGGATCGCGGCGCAGGGCCTTTACCGCCCTAGAGTAGGCACTGCCGGTCACCAATACTTAGAAGGGCTTCTCGCCCGGGACCCAAGCTCGGGCACGACGCCCCACCTCGGGTCCTTTGGTCCGCGTCCGATTCGGAGGTATCTGCCCGGACGCGTGGCCAGGGCTCGGGGGGACGCGATCTGGCGCGGCGGGTCCCCGACGCACGAGCAGACGCGATGCGCAGTGCCGCGGGTCTGCCCGGGCTGCCGCCATGGCAAACTGGCACCGCGTTCGCGCAGCCTGTTCCCTTCTCCCTCGGCCCATCTCAGAAGTGATAGAACGTCTTGTCGAGATACTGGATCATCGCGGCGGTCTGCCCCGGCGTTAGGCGGACCTTGGCGGCGCCCTTGATGCAGCGACCGACCTGAGTCTCGAGCTGGTCCAGGGAACGGATCTTCCGATTCGGCCGGGTGTATACATCCGTCCCATGGCAGGAGAGGCAATATCGGTCATGCAGCCGCTGACCCTCGGACTCCGCCACAGCGCAGACCGGGGCCAAGAGGACGGGAACGATAAGCAAGGCGCTCGCGAGACGCATGTGTTCGCTCCTTGTGGAGCTGCTATTTTACCCAAAGCACGCGGCGGGGCACATCCTGGTGCGCCCAGCGAATCCGGAAGAGCGCCATGGCGGCCCAGGGCGCGCGGGGCTGGGCCTCAAGCTCGCCCTGTCCCGTAATCTGGTCGAGGGACACGGCGGCGGTATCACGGCCCGGAGCAAGGGGCTTGGCCGCGGCAGCGAGCTCAGCGTGACGCTGCCGCTGGCTCAGGCGGAGGACCTTCGCCCCCTTTCGTCTTTCCTCAGCCTTCAGTCTAAGCCACCCGCAAACGGGTTAGCTTCACAATGGCGACCGCCGCCAGGGGAACGAGCAGGCCGAGCAGCATGGCGGTGATCATGAGGGTACCCAGCTCGCTGTAATCCGCGGGAACCGTCCCGGCGCCAGTGGCCTGGTTCTTCACCTCGCGGGTTACCACGAAGGCCTGGTTCAGGTATTTCGTTCCCAGCTGACTCGCGGAGAGGGCCAGATTGGTGAAGGAGGCCATGACCGCGAAGAAGGTCGCCTTCATGTTCACCGGGGCCGAGTTGGCGATCCATGCGAGCATCGGGATCATGGCGATCTGGCCGAGGGGCGACTCCAGCGCCGTGTCGACCACGGCGATGAAGTGGGCGTTGATCAACCCGCCGGTCAGGGCGGCCGTCCACCTGTGCAGTCCGAAGTACATCCCGACGATCGGCAGATACAGCGCGGTGCCGACCAGGGTCAGGAAAACGATCACATAGGCAATGGAACGTTCTGCCATGAAGCGGCGGAACAGGAACATGCCGAACAGGGTGAGCACACTGCCGATCAGGGAGAGCACGGCCAGGAACTGCTGATCGAAGTGGAGCTGGTCGATCATCCACCAGGTCTGTCCTGGGCCCGGCGTAGGCATGGCGCGGTAGATGAAGATAACCACGGCAGTGCCCACCAAGACCCTCCGAGCATCGGTCTCCAGCACCCGCACCAGGCGGCCCATCAGGAACAGGACGATGAGCATCGAGCCGGTGAAGATGATCTCCTGGCTATAGGGGACATCGGTCATCCCGAGGGTCAGGGTGAAGGCCACAAACAGGAGGCTGCCCCCCAAGATCCACCAGTTCGGCTGCGTTAGCTCCCCTAAACCGCTGGTCATCTGCCTAGCTTCCGCCTCCGCGAACCCCTGGCGGCGCAGTCGCCGAATATCGCGGCGACGCAGGAGGCCGGCGAGGATGACCCCGAGCACGGACACGGCGGGGATAACGAGCGCGAGCTGGTAGATCTCGATATAGGTGTGGAGCTTCTGCGCATCCGACATGCCATCGACGCCCCGGAACAGAACCACGTTCAGAAGCGCGACAATGACCCCGCCGCCGATGATGGCTACCCGTCCCAGGGTCTGCATGGTGGTGTGCATGAGCCGGCGCTGGGCAGCATCGATGGGCTTGCCGCTCGCTTCGATCTTGGGCACCGCCTCCACCGTCATGGCATCCGCCACCACGTCCTGCACCACATAGCCGACGGGGGCCAGGAGAACGCTCAGGACATACCAAGCCTCCACCGGCATGAAGCGGGCCATCACCGCCGGCTCCGCCAGCAGCCCGAGCATGATGAGCAGGCTCGCAGCGATCATGGCCGCACCCAGGTAGACCATGAGCGCCTTGCGGCGCCAGATGAGGTCCACCAGGTGCCCCAAAGGCATCTTCAGCGCCCACGGGATCCCCGCCCAGAACCCAAGGCCGGCGAGAAAGGCCGCCGACAGGCCCAGGTAGTCCTTGACGAAGAAGGTGCCGACGATTCCCGTAAGCCCCGAGATACCGGCCGCAAGATAGACCATCAGAGGCGGAAGATAGGAGAGCCGCATCTCGCGGCCGAGCTCGAGGATGTTTCGGTCCAACCATCCCCACAGGCGCCGGTGGAGGGCGCCGGACGAATCGTCGCCGGACGCGACGGTCTGCTCGGCGGGTTCCGTGCTCAAGAAGGCACCTCGGCTGTGCAAGGTCGCGGAAGATGACGCGACCGGGCGAGAAACGTCAGCGGGTGACGAGAAAGGCTTCCCACCTTTCCGACGCCTGCGCCAACCGATCCTAAAACGTCTGCAGCAATCATGGGCTTCATGTAAAGTTCAGAGAACAAATGCCTCCCCTTCAGCGCCCGGGCTCGGGCGCTGCCGTCGGTCTCCTTCCCGGAGCGAGCCGTCGGCGGGGGGAGCGGCCATATGATAAACAGCCACCAGGAGCACCGGAGGGGAGACCATGACTGCCACCCGTTTTCAGGTCGAGATCCGACCCGTTCTTCCCGAGCGCCTGAGCCGGCTGGAGGAGCTGGCCAGCGACCTCTATTTCACCTGGGACCGCGATGTGAGCCGCCTGTTCGCCCACCTCGACCAGGAGTGCTGGGATCACTGCGGGCACAACCCCACGGTGTTTCTCCGCCGGGTACCCGAGCGCAAGCTGGAGGCCGCTGCCACCGACCCGATCCTGCTCACGGAATACCGCCGGATCCTGTCGGCCTACGACACCTACATGGAAGACAGCTCTCGCACCGAGAGCGACCGGTATCTCGACCGCGAGCGGGACTTGGTCGCCTACTTCTCCGCCGAGTTCGGCTTCCACCAGAGCATTCCCATCTATGCCGGGGGGCTCGGCATACTCGCCGCCGACTACTGCAAGGCCATGAGCAATCTCTGGGTGCCCTTCGTCGGGGTGGGGATGCTCTACCGGCGGGGCTACTTCACCCAGCGCATCCTGTGCCAGGGCGAGCAGGTGGCCGACTACCCCTACACCGAGGCGGCGGATCTCCCGGTCGCGCCCGCCCTGAGCCCCTCGGGCGAGGAGGTCCGGGTCCAGGTGGAGCTCCCAAGCCGGACGGTACGCCTGCGGGTGTGGGAGGCCAAGACCGGACATATCCGGCTCTTCCTCCTGGACAGCGGTCTCCCGGAGAACCGGCCGGAGGACCAGACCATCACGCACCAGCTGTACGGCGGAGACATCCACAACCGGATCCATCAGGAGATCGTGCTGGGCATCGGGGGTGTTCGTGCCCTGCGGGCGCTGGGGCTCAATGCCACGGTGTGGCACATCAACGAAGGGCATGCGGCCTTTCAGGTACTGGAGCGCTGCCGGGAGCACGTGGGCCGGGGCCTGGACTTCCGCACGGCCGTCGAGCTGGTCGCTGCCAACACGGTCTTCACGACCCACACCCCGGTCCCGGCCGGGCACGACGTCTTCGATGCCGAGCTGATGCGTCTGCACTTTGGGGATTTCATGCGGCAGGTCCACATTGGGGAGTCCGAGCTGCTGGCCCTGGGAGCCAGCCCCCGACAACCCGAGGGGTTCAACATGACGGCGCTGGCGTTGCGCTGCTCGCGCTTCCACAACGGGGTGAGCCGCATCCACGGCCGGGTCGCCTCGGAGATGGAATCCTACATCTGGCCCGAGGTCCCGCCCCAGGAGAACTCCATCGGCTATGTCACCAACGGTGTGGACATCAACACCTTCCTGGGGCGCTCCTGGGTGGCACTGTTCGAGATGTACATGGGCGGGGGCTGGCGCGCCAAGCTGACCGACGCGCGATTCTGGACGGGCTTCATCGACAGCATTCCGAACCATGTCTACCTAAGTGTGCGCCAGATCCTCAAGTCGGAGATGCTGGAGAGCGCCCGCCGGCGGGCGCTGGTTCAGTACAAGCGCGCCAACTGCACTGATTCGGTCATCGAGCAGGTCACCCGCAAGCTGGGGCCGCAGAGCCTCGGCACCCTGGTCATCGGCTTCGCCCGGCGCTTCGCGACCTACAAGCGGGCGACCCTCCTCTTCCAGGATCTCGAGCGGCTCGCCCGAATCCTCAACGACCCCCAGCGCCCGGTGCTCTTCATCTTCGCCGGAAAGGCCCATCCCAACGACGTGCCCGGTCAGGGCCTGATCAGGCAGGTGTTCGAGATCAGCATGCGCCCGGAGTTTCTGGGCAAGGTTATCCTGCTGGAGGACTACAACCTATCGCTCGCGCGGGACCTGATGCCCGGGGTCGACGTCTGGCTCAATGTGCCCGAGTATCCGAAAGAGGCCTGCGGCACGTCCGGGATGAAGGCAGCGGCCAACGGGGCCATCAACCTGAGCGTGCTGGACGGCTGGTGGGGGGAGGCCTACAACGGGGAGAACGGCTGGGCCATCACCCCGCGCTCCGAAGCGGACCCCCAGGCCCGCGACCGCCAGGAGGCGGAGGAGCTGCTCAAGCTCCTGGAACACCAGGTCATCCCTCTCTACTACAGGCGCAACGCCGAGGGGGAGCCCGAAGAGTGGGTGCGCAAGTCCAAGGCCTCCATGAAATCCGTGCTCCCGAACTACAACTCGATCCGGATGGCGGTCGACTACCTGCGCGGCTACTACGGGCCGGCCAGGGACCACGGGCGGGCGCTGCGGGAGGAGGAGGCCGCCGGCGCACGCGAGCTCGCCCAATGGAAGCAACGGGTGGCCGCCGCGTGGGAGGG
>JARRNE010000182.1:0-9297 GCA_037385305.1 Chromatiaceae bacterium
TGTCGCGACATGCCGACGGCCCGAGCCAAGCGCCCACCGACTCGATGCCCGTCTTCGGCAATCAAGCTCAGAGCACGCGCGCGGATAGAGTCTCTGTCAATGTTCATGCTTTGGATTGTATACGCGCTCCCGCCATAATGACGGCGCAGGTATGACATTTTGACAGGACCTGAGCTAGTTATTGTCAGCGTGCAGCATCGAAGAGGTCGGCCGAGCCCGGGACCGGTGAGGGTTTGTTCTCACGCGCGAGGCGCGTGATCTCTGGCCAGCTCTGCACCAGTGCGTTGTAGGACTGGGCATCGGCTGCTCGCTTCTTGCGCTCGCAGACGGTGTAGAGGCGGTAGCAAAGCTCGCGCGAGTTCCGACCCGCTGCTGAGCTGCGCGACGAGCGATGCCGCCGCGCTCTCGGGTTTGCCCATCTTCACCGTAAATCGATAGCCGCTGCCCTCGATCACGGGCTGGACGCGTGCCTCCTTCCCCGCCTTGGTGGAGAGCATGAAGGTCGACGCAAACGGCACACCAACAGTCGCGAAAGCAGGGTTCGGACTCTTCACCGTCCCCGCCCTGAGCCAAGCGATCACGGTGAGCTTGCTGCCGACATAGGCTTTCAGGTCGGGCCGGTCCTTCGCCATCTCCGCCCTGATCTCGACCTTGGGGTAGAGGTGTCCGACGCGCCGCTCGGCCTCATCGCGCATTCACTTGCCGTAATGGCGCACATCCTCAGCGAGCCCCTGTGCACCCTTCCACTCTCGCTCGAACAATCCGCCCTGACCTGTTCCAGATTTGCCTCCTTCCGCGCCTGCGGGGTGCACCGGGGCTCGCCCCGCAAATCTGGAAGGGATCTCGATCATCGCCTTGTTGATCAGCACCGCCACCGGGTTGAGGTCCGAAGCGTAGGCTTCCAGCCCCAGCCGCTGCGCCTCCAGCGGCAGCGCGCCACCGCCCGCAAACGGATCATGAAAGGCCGGCAGCTTGTACCGGTCGAACAACTCCATTGCCCGCGGGTGGTCGATGTTCTCCGCACAGGTCCGCCGCCACCTCTCCCAGATCGTATCCCGAGCCCGCTGCAGCACCTCCTCTTTGGTGGTGTTCTCCCGCTGCACCAGGTCCTCGATGATCTGGGAGAGCCGCTGCCGCTCACTCTCCTGCGCCTTTTCCGTCGGAAACAGATCCGGCCAGCCCGAGGGGTCGTCCACCATCTGCGCGAAGATCACCGCCCGCGCCGCCGCAAATAGCCGCCGCGCCCACCATAAGCCCCCCATAAATGGAGCGTGCTCGGATGTCCGTGCCGGATCGACTTCTCGCGGGCGCTGGCCTTGTTGATCGCGTCCAGCGGCAGGGAGACCACAATGAGCTTTTTCCGGTGCAGCATCATGAAAAGAATGTCCTTCTTAGCCAGTCCGCAAAAACGTCTGCGGCAGGCAGATTCGGGTCGAGATAGCGCGCCAAGATGGCTTGGCCGAGAGGCTTCCCCGGTTCTTCCTGCCATGCCAGCCAGTTATGAATTAGAGCCTTAGGTCGCTTAAGCTTTGAGAACCTGCATAGACGGATCGGAATCGTGTCAATGGAATGCTTTGCATGTTCGAGCAAAGGGTCACCGTCCGGCACCAGGAATTGGAGGAAATCCTCCAGGATGCCCGGCAGTCGATTGTCAGGCATGAGCCAGATGCCAACCCTCGGCAACAAAGTCCCGGCTGGAGCTGCTATTACAGTTCCTTCCTCCGTGGGCGATACGGGAATGCCGACGTATCCCGCGGTGCTTAGGCGCGAGGCAACTGCCGCCCATCTGGCCTGAAGATCCTCGTCTGCGTCCACCAAGATTCCCAGCGCGGAGATATCGCTCTCTTTTAGGCGAGCCTCGATACCATCTATCAGAAGATCTTTTCCTCCATAGGCATGGATGTTTTCTATGGTTCCGAGTTGGCGCTGTCCGCAGACGTGCTTGACGACATGCTCGTCGTCGGGACCCTCGACCATCAGCACGCGTTTGACGGCCATGTCTTACCTAACCTCTATGCAGTCACGTGTGACAATTTCCAGTTCCTTCTCCGAGAACAGGGTCGGGGCGATTCGGTCATCTAATCGCGAAAGCCGCACGAGAACGCCATCCTGTGGACTCTCGCTCGCGGCCTCCTGAAAAGCACGTACGCAGTCCCAGCTATGGGAGGTCGCAAACACTTGAACATTGAGATCCTTTGCGAGTCGAAAGATTGCCCGCCAGATGTCACGTTGCACTGAATAGTGCAGACCGTTTTCGATCTCGTCGACAAGCAAGACGCCGTTGCGGGCGTTACACAGCGAAAGCACAATTCCGAATAGTCGATTGACGCCGTCGCCGAAGGTGCGCAGTGGTATCCGATTGGGGTAGCGGGTGCTCTTGGCTATAGCGGTTCTCGGTCGTGGGCTGCGTTCCCCACTTCCTATTACGGAAATCGCTTGAATGTCCTCAGAGATCACCTGCAATGCCTTGACAATCTCCTGTTCAACATCAGTGAGTGCGATGGCGTCCCAAAGCGTGCCAAGCTCACGGGTGGAACGAGAACTGAATGGATCCAGATAAACGCAGGGAGTCTGTGCGGCTTCTGCTTCGGCACGTAGGTAATAGCGACGCTCCATCCGATTCAACCGCGCCACTGGCACGATGCGTTTGCGGCCTGACATCTTCCGGACAAGAGCCGGAACAGATTCTGTTTCGTCGAACAGGCCTTGTTGTATGGGCTCATAAGAAAATCCTTGTCCCTCCGGGTCTGCCTTTCGCACAACCCAATCAATACTCACATCAATTTTCGAGACTTGGACTGGCAACTCGCCGGTAGCAGAAATTGAAAATCCTTGGGTGCTGGAGGCCAAGTCAGGAAAGCCTGTGAATAAATTGCAGATTGGAGCAATATCGGTCGCCGCATAGGCATGCTCGGGGTCGCTCCTCGTATCCAGTTCCTCGCGATAATTTAATATGTCGTAAAGCGTCTCAAGTGCCCCGCCAGTTGTAAGGACTCGGATCGCTTCAAGCAAGGTGGACTTCCCGGAGTTGTTCTTCCCGGTTATCAGGTTCACCTTTCCGAGGCCGTCTAATTTCAATTCGGTCAGTGCCCTGAACCGCTGGATCTCAAGGCCGCTGATGAAGTTTGTCATAATGGGGATCTCCCCCTGCTCAAGGGTGCAATAGTGTTCAGCGTGGCGTGTGCGCTCTTGCGACCAACTCCTTCAGGTCGTAGGAGACGCTGGTGACAGCGAAATCCGGCTCGCGTCGAAACGGACTCCGCAGGTAGTAGGGTGTTGCATTATCCCCGTCAAGCAGAACGATGGCCAGGATGTACTCCTCAGGCTTGTTTAGCGAGTGGAGGGTCTCGTTCCTGGTGACGGTGATCGTCTGCGCGCCGGCTATTCGGCCCTTCACCTCAATGAAGCGCAGCCGCCCGGTGCCAGGCATACGCGACTCGACGTCGTAGCCGAGCTTGCCGGCCTCCTGGTCGATCGGGTCGAAGCCAAGATCTCGCTCGATGGCCGTGACGCTCTCGCGGGCTTTGGCCGCCAGCGCCAGCCGGCTCGCCTGGTCGGGCTCGGGGGTCGGGGTGACAGATCCGGCGAGCTGGCGGATCAGGCCGCCGGGGACCGCCAGCACGCCGCCGAGGACGACGGGCGGGAGCGGCGAGATCTGCCGCTCCAGCTTCAGATCCTCCAGCCGCTTCTGGAGCCGGGCCTCCAGGGTGTCGGCGCGCTTGCGCGCCTCCTGGGAGTTGAGCCGGGCGTTGGGCTTGCCGGCCTGTTCCTGCAGCTTCAGCTCCTCGGAACGGTGGTCCCAGTAGTTGATCTCCTTGGTGAGGCGGTCCTTGACTGCCGCCTCGGTCTTGTCGAGCAGTCCCTGGCGGCAGGCGCGGACTTCGTTCAGGTGCTCGGGCACCACCTTGGCGACCGCGTACGCTTGGGCCGTGGATTCGAGCTCGCGG
Source organism: Chromatiaceae bacterium (assembly GCA_037385305.1). Lineage (GTDB taxonomy): Bacteria > Pseudomonadota > Gammaproteobacteria > Chromatiales > Chromatiaceae > JARRNE01. Next base: position 3,948 of record JARRNE010000182.1, read on the forward strand.
GTGATCCAGGCGGATTGCGGCAGGGCTAGCAGGGTGTCGATGTCCGGCTCGCCCTCCTCGAGGGGGCGGTAGTCGAGGTAAGGGGCGTAGTGCAGGTGACGGGCGGTGCCGGCCTCGTCCAGCTCGACGTAGAGCATCCGCTTGCTGACATCTTTCTGCTGGTTTTCGGCGACCGGTAGGGTATCACCGGCTGTCGCTGGGGATAACCCACTTGGATCCCACCGCTACCGTGAACAGACGGCCTCCCTGGGTGTCCGGATGTGGCGTCGCAATAACAGCTGGTTCTCGGAGTTACATTTCTTGTCTGCGTTAAGGCGATTTCTGTCAAATCTCTTGCCGTCTTGCTTGTCCTTTCGCCCGCCTTCGGCGTCGCGCCGCCAGTTACAGAGCCAGGCTATGCTCCAGACGGCGCTCCTTGAAGGCGAACGAAAATCCGGCTCAATCCGGTACAAGATTTTCTGGCAATCGCCTAAACACTGCAGTGCCGCTCGCGAGATCATCGAGGCCTCCCTTCATCCCAGCTCATGGACAAAGACCTGGGAGGTCGCGTCCTTCAGCCCCCTCGCCTCCTGCACAACGCGCTCGTGACGGGTAAACCGGATGACCTGGGTCTTGGCCGAAAAGTCGGCCAGTGCGTCGAGGGTGACGCGCGAGCGGTCGTCGTCGAAATCGACTCCCGCGGACTCGGCCTCGCGTGCTTCGATGCTCAGCCCATCGGAAATCGCCTCCAGATAGTCGGATACCTCGGCGGGCGAGGCATTCTCTCGCCGCCCAAGCTCTTTCATGAGCGTCACCCATTCACTCGACCAGGAGGGGAGCGCCGCCTCGGCGCGCGCGACCTCCGGGTCCAGCTGCCGCTGCAGATCCTCCAGCTCGGCGACGTCCTCTTCGAGCGCCAGCCTGCGCCTTGTGGATTGGTCGATGGCACGCAGGCGCGACTCGGCACGGTCCAGGACGGGATTCAATGGGGTCTGGTGGACAGACTGCGGTTGCGGCTCCCCACAGGCCGCGAGCGCGCCGCTCAGGTTCCTCCGCTGGGGTTCCTCCGCTGGGCCTCCCGGATCCGTGCCAGGGCTTCCACCTTCGCCCTCAGCTCGTCGCCAGCGGCCGCCTTCTCCCGGAGCCGCGATGCCTTCTCCACCGCCGTCTCCAGCGCCTCGTGCTCAATGCCGAAGAGCCGCTCGAAGGGCGGGTCCGTGACACCCCCGAGGAGCCCTGCGAGTCTGTCCTCCGCGACCGGATCACCGTTCGCGTCGAGCAGCGTGTTCTTCCGTCCCTTGCGGCGGTAACAATGGAGCTCGCTGCCGGCTGCCCCACGGAGCCGGCCCCCCACTCGCAACTCCGTCTTGCCATGCCGGAAGTCGTCCTGTGTCCGCTCCGGTACGCCATACAGGAGCGCCCGCAGGGCTCGCAGCGCCGAGCTCTTGCCCGCTTCGTTGGGGCCGAGGACTAGGCTGAGATTGTAGCCCCGGGAAGGGCAGGCTCGTAGACAGGGGGAGGAATGTCGATTGCCGCTTCGGCCCAGAAGGCTCGGCGGAGAGGAAACGCCTCGAAGTCCGCTGCGCCGCGTCCGGCCCAAAGATCGCCGGAGAGGGAGCGGAAATGAGCTATTCTTGCCCTTGGGGCGGGGCTCCTCCCCCCTGTCACTTGGCGGCCCAGGGGAAGCACTGATGTCTTCGGAGGCTGGCAGATCCATTGACCTGCTCGCGCGCGGCACCCAGATTGAGGCACACGGACGTCACAAAACGCCGCAGCGGGCGCCAACGGCGAGCGGGAGCAGGCTATGGCACGGGACCTCACGGGCAAGGTCTTCCTGGTCACCGGCGCGACCATGGGGATCGGCAAGGAGGCGTGCCGCGACTTCGCGCGGCGGGGTGCCACGCTGGCCATCGTGGGCCGGTCCAAAGAGAAGACCGAACGGGTGCGGGCCGAGCTCGTGGAAGACAGCGGCAACGATCGCATCGAGGTGCTCATCGGCGACCTGTCCCGCGTCGCCGAGGTCGAGCAGGTCGCCGCCGACTTCCGCACGCGGCGCAATCGGCTCGACGTGCTCGTCAACAACGCGGGCGCCATCTTCACCAACAGACAGGAGAGCGCCGACGGCTTCGAGCTTACGTTCGCCTTGAACCACCTCGCGTACTTCGTGCTGACGCGCGAGCTGTGGGGGCTGCTCGCCGGGACGCCCGGGGCCCGGGTGGTGAGCACCGCCAGCGCCGCGCACGAGCGGGGTGTCCTGGACCTTCAGGATGTCGCCTACGCAAACAAGGACTACTCGGGCTGGCGCGCCTACGGCACCAGCAAGCTCGCCAACATCCTGTTCACACGCGAGCTTGCCCGGCGCGCAGGCGGCCAGCTGATCGCCAACTGCGTGCACCCGGGATGGGTAGCCACTGGCTTCGCGCTCAACAACCCGGGGGTGGTGCCGATGCTCATCAGACTGTTCGGTGCCGTGTTCGCCCGTACTCCGACCAAAGGGGCCGAGACGATCGTCTGGGCCGCTACGAGCCCGGAGGCGGCGCGGCTCAACGGCGAATACCTCCACGACTGCAGCGTCGCACGCACAAGCGACCTTGCCAAGGACGACGCCCTCGCCCTCGGCCTGTGGGAGCTGAGCGAGCGTCTTGTCGCCTCGGTCCACGCCCGGCGTGCCACTGCTGTGCCGGCCTCACACTGATCGCCCTCACCGGCACGCCGCGGGTCACCGTGAAACCCGCGCGCTGGCGATCGCTTCACAGCTCGACAGCGCCCTGCAGGAGACCCAGGGCATCGCCGGCGGCCTGCGCTGGTTGACGCCCCGCCTCACGACGCTGCCGGAAATAGTACGAGAAGCCCCGCTCTGCGGGGCTTCTCATTGGGGGGCCGTGGACTGGAAGGCGAATAGAGAAGTGACGGAGGAGGACGGATCAGGTAGACCCGCTCAGTGCGTGGCGCGGCGGCCGGCTCCCCGCTGCTCGCCCGGCGGGGACTCCTTCTCTTGGGTATCGAGCAGCGCGGCGCCCGCGGCCGAGATCAGCACCATCATCACACTCCCCAACAGCCAGGCGAAGTACCAGGACCCGAAATCGCCGAGGATGATCGCCATGGCAATCACGCAGATGGCAATGAACAGGTAGATAAGAAACCTCAGCACCGTGCCCATCGCAGTCCCTCCTTACTCAGTAGGCGTGGTCGTCCGACTCGACCTGCTCGGTGCTGACCTTCCCGCGCATGACCCAGAAGGCCCAGCTGGTGTACCAGATGATGAGCGGCATGAAGACGGCCGTGAAGCCGGTCATCCAGGCGAGCGTGTGCGCGCTGGACGAGGCGTTCCAGACCGTCAGACTTTGGGAAGGCTCGGCGCTCGATGGCATCATGAAGGGGAACATGGCCGCACCTACGGTGCCGATGACGGCAATCCACACCAGGGCGCCGAGCCACCAGGCGAGGTGAGACCAGCCTCTGCGCAGCGCGCCAATTCCGACCAGCATCAGCAGGTAGGCGCTCGCCGGGATCAGCCACAGCACGCCATGCCCCCGGTAATTGGCCAGCCAGGCCCCCGGGGCACGCTCGACGACCTGCTGCAAGGGCGTTTGGGCGCTGGCGGGGTCCGGACTCTGCACCAGGTGATAGCCCTGCATGACGCTCACCCAGATGCCGCCCAGGGTAAACAGGAGCAACGCCGCCAAGCCGCTCCAGGTGGCAACGGCTCGAGCCCGCCGGTAGATCGCGCCTTCGCTGCGGCTCATGATCATCGCCGCGCCCATGTACATCGCCAGGGTCACCGACAGCAGGCCGCACAGAATGGCGAAGGGATTGAACAGCATGATGAAGCTGCCCGTATAGTAGGAGGTCAGATTCCAGCTGAAGTGGAAAGGCACGCCCCGCAGCATGTTTCCCATCGCGGCGCCGAAGACCAGCATGGGCACGAAACCGCTGACGAACAGCACCCAGTCCCAGCCGTTGCGCCAGCGCTGCGAAGGCAGCTTGCTGCGGTACTCGAAGCCCAGCGGCCGGATGATCATGGTCCAGAGCAGCAGCAGCATTACCACGTAGAGGCCCGAGAAGGCCGTGGCGTAGATCAGCGGCCAGGCCGCGAAGATCGCACCGCCGCCGAGGATGAACCACACCTGGTTGCCGTCCCAGTGGGGACCGATGATGTTGAGCGCCACGCGCCGCTCAGCGTCGGTGCGCCCGACATAGCGCAGGATGGTCCCGACACCCATGTCGGTTCCGACCATGACCGCCAGCCCTATCAGCAGCACGCCGAGCAGCAGCCACCAGAGGATCTTCAGCGCGAGATAGACCTCCATCGTCTCACTCCTCCCGTCTGCCGAGCAGGGCGCCAGCCGCCCCCGCGTGGGGCATGCCCCCGCCGGGGCTCGGGGCCGACTCACCCGGTCCCTGACGTATTGCCTTCACCATCAGGTACATCTCGATGGCGATGAAGATGGAGTAGAGGAGCACGAATCCGCTCAGCGAGAATACCATGTAGGCGACGCTGTGGGTGGAGGCCGACATCCAGGTCGGCAGCACCTCGTAGACGGTCCAAGGCTGGCGGCCAATCTCGGCGACCAGCCAGCCGGTCTCGCAGGCGATGAAGGGCACCGGGATCATCCACAGGGCCAGGTACAGGAAGCCACGCTTGTCCTGGACCTGGTTGCGCAACGTATAGATCACCGCCAGGATGAAGTAGGCCAGCATCAGCAAGCCGAACCCCACCATGATGCGAAAGGCCCAGAAGACGACCCACACGAGGGGAATGGCGTCCTTGGCCGCCGTCTGGATGTCGGCGTCGGTCACCTTGGAGATGTCCAGACCCGGCGCATAGCGCTGCACCAGGAAGCCGTACCCCAGATCCTTCTCGTGCGCCTTGAACTGGGCCATGGCGGCCGCGTCCCCTGGGTTCTGGCTCAGACGCTTCAAGGCCTCGACCGCCGGGATGCCCCCGCGGATACGCTCGGCGGCCCGGCGCTCCAGCACGTCGGCCGCGGGCACCGTGCCTTCCAGGGAGTGGGTGACCAGGATCGAGAGGGCCGCGGGCACCCGCAGTGCCCACAGGTTCCTCTGCTGCGTCTGGGAGGGCAGGGCCGCAACGTTGAAGGCCATCGGAGCGGACTCGGTCTTCCAAAGGGCCTCCATCGCGGCGAGCTTGGTCGGCTGCGCGTGCCCGCCGACGAAGCCCAAGGCATCGCCCAGGGTGATCACGCCGGCGGTTGCCAGCACGCCGAACAGGGCGGCCATGCGGAACGAACGCTTGGCAAGCTCCAGGTGCCGCTTGCGCAGCATGTAGTAGGCGCTGATCCCCGCCACGAAGATGGCGGCGGTGACATAGCCGGCGATGCTGGTGTGGACGAACTTGGACTGGGCGTCG
>JARRNE010000183.1:0-8105 GCA_037385305.1 Chromatiaceae bacterium
CCTCCATCCGATGATCGCCGTCGACGATGTTCTTGTACATGCGGGTGCGACCGTTCACGTCGTCCGATTTCACGGTGAGCATCTCCTGCAGGGTGTAGGCGGCGCCGTAGGCCTCCAAGGCCCACACCTCCATCTCCCCGAAGCGCTGACCGCCAAACTGGGCCTTGCCGCCCAGAGGCTGCTGGGTGACTAAGCTGTAGGGGCCGGTCGAGCGGGCATGCATCTTGTCGTCCACCAGGTGATTGAGCTTCAGCATGTACATGTAGCCTATCGTGACCGGCCGCTCGAAGGGCGCACCGGTGCGGCCGTCGTAGAGGACAGTCTGCCCGTGCTCCGGCAGATCGGCCAGCCTCAGCATGGCGCGAATCTCGCCCTCCGAGGCACCGTCGAAGACGGGCGTGGCAAGCGGCGCACCCGCCGTCAGGTGCCGGGCAAGCTCCCGCAGCTCTTCGTCACCGAGACCCGCCAGATCCTCCTTGCGGCCGCTCGTGTTGTAGATCTGCTCCAGATACTGCCGCAGATCGGGCACTGTCGCCTGGGCCGCGAGCATCTGTCCGATCTTGTAGCCCAGGCCCTTGGCCGCCCAGCCGAGGTGGGTCTCCAGCACCTGCCCCACGTTCATGCGGGAGGGCACGCCCAAGGGGTTGAGGACGAGGTCCACCGGCTCTCCGTCGGCGGAGAAGGGCATGTCCTCGACGGGCACGATCATGGAGATGACGCCCTTGTTCCCGTGGCGGCCCGCCATCTTGTCGCCCGGCTGGACGCGCCGCTTCACCGCGACGTAGACCTTGACCATTTTGAGGACACCGGGGGCGAGGTCGTCGCCGCTGGTGATCTTGCGCTTCTTCGCCTCGAAACGCTCCCGGAAGTCCTCGCGCTGCTGCTTGATCTGGTCGGCCACCGTCTCCAGCTGGGCGGCGGCCTCCTCGCTGCGCAGCCGGATCTCGAGCCACTTGTCCTTGCCGTCCTTCTCCGCGAGCTCGTGCAGATAGCTCTTCGCGATCTTGGCGCCGGCCTTGAAGCCGCGGGGACCGCCGTCGGCCGTCTTGCCGATCAGCATGCGCTCGACGCGCTGGAAGGTGTCGTTCTCCATGATGCGCAGCTGATCCGCGAGATCCTTGCGCACCCGCTCCAGCTCCTGCTCCTCGATCTGCAGGGCCCGCTTGTCCTTCTCCACGCCGTCGCGGGTGAAGACCTGCACGTCCACCACCGTCCCGGCCATCCCTGATGGCAGGCGAAGCGAGGTGTCTTTCACGTCCGAGGCCTTCTCGCCGAAGATGGCCCGCAGGAGCTTCTCCTCGGGGGTAAGCTGGGTCTCGCCCTTCGGAGTGACCTTGCCCACGAGGATGTCCCCATCGCGTACCTCGGCGCCCACGTACACGATGCCCGACTCGTCGAGCTTCGACAGGGCCGCCTCGCCCACGTTCGGGATATCGCCGGAGATCTCCTCGGGCCCGAGCTTGGTATCCCGGGCAAGACAGGTGAGCTCCTCGATATGGACGCTGGTGAAGCGGTCCTCCTGCACCACCCGCTCGGAGATGAGGATGGAGTCCTCGAAGTTGTAGCCGTTCCAGGGCATGAAGGCGATGCGCAGGTTCTGCCCCAGGGCCAGCTCGCCCATGTCGGTGGATGGCCCGTCCGCCAGGACGTCGCCGCGGGCGATGAGGTCGCCGGGCCGGACCAGGGGCCGCTGGTTGATGCAGGTGTTCTGGTTGGATCGGGTGTACTTGGTCAGGTTATAGATGTCCACGCCCGGGACGCCCGGCAGGGCCTCCTCGTCGTTCACCCGCACCACGATACGGGCCGCGTCCACCGACTCCACCACGCCGCCCCGTCTGGCGACCACGGTGACGCCGGAATCCACCGCCACGACCCGCTCCATGCCGGTACCCACCAAGGGCTTTTCGGCACGCAGGGTAGGCACCGCCTGGCGCTGCATGTTGGAGCCCATGAGGGCCCGGTTGGCGTCGTCGTGCTCTAAGAAGGGAATCAGGGAGGCGGCCACCGAGACGATCTGGCGCGGGGAGACGTCCATGTACTGGACCTCCTCCGGTGCCTTGAGGGTGAACTCGTTCATGTGCCGGCAGGAGACCAGCGCATCCACGAGACGGCCCTCTTCATCAAGTGTGGCGTTGGCCTGGGCGATGACGAAGTTGCCTTCCTCGATCGCAGAGAGGTACTCGATGTCGTTGGTGACCCGCCCGTCGTGCACACGCCTGTAAGGGGTCTCCAGGAATCCGTACTTGTTGGTGCGGGCGAAGACGGCCAGCGAGTTGATCAGGCCGATGTTGGGACCTTCAGGGGTCTCGATCGGGCAGACCCGGCCGTAATGGGTCGGGTGCACGTCGCGTACCTCGAAGCCCGCCCGCTCACGGGCGAGACCACCCGGCCCGAGGGCCGAGACGCGGCGCTTGTGGGTCACCTCGGAGAGGGGATTGTTCTGGTCCATGAACTGGCTGAGCTGGCTGGAGCCGAAGAACTCCTTGATCGCCGCCGAGACCGGCTTTGCGTTGATCAGCTCCTGGGGCATCAGACCCTCGGACTCGGCCAGCGACAGCCGCTCCTTCACCGCGCGCTCAACGCGTCTCGCCCACGCAGCGGATACGCCGATTGCCCAGGTGGTCGATATCGTCCACGGTGCCGCGGCCGTTGCGCAGCTCCACCAGCACCCTGAGGGCGTCAATGATGTCGGAGGTGTCGCCGTGCTCCTGAAACAGCTGCTTCGAGAAATCGTCGCTGCGCGCGCCGAAGTAACAGCCATCGTAGAGGATCCCCGGCCCCTCTTCGGTGCCCCGCGCAAGGCGCCGGTTGAACTTCATGCGTCCGACCGCGGAGAGGTCATAACGGTCGGGGGCGAAGAACAGGTTGTGAAACAGGTTCTGCGCCGCCTCCTTGGTGGGGGGCTCCCCGGGGCGCATCATCCGGTAGATCTCGACCTGGGCCTCCAGATCGGTAGTGGTCGGATCGATACGCAGGGTCTCGGAGATGTAGGGCCCCTGGTCCAGATCGTTCACAAAAAGGGTCTGGACCCGCTGCACGCCCTTGTCCCGAAGGCTCTCCAGCAGCTCGGGGGTCAAGATCGCGTTGGCCTCGGCCAGGAGCTCGCCGGTCTCCGTGTCCACCAGGCTGCGCGCGATCGTCCGTCCGATCACGAAATCGGGGGGCACGGCCAGCCGTTCCACCCCGGCCTTTTGCAGCTCCCGGATGTGGCGGGCAGTCACGCGGCGCCCGGATTCCACCAGCACCTGGTCGCCGATCACCACGTCGAAACCGACGGTCTCTCCCCGCAGGCGCTCCGGCACCAGCTCCAGCTCGATGCTGTCGGCGGTGAGGTGGAAGGTGTCGGTATCGAAGAACCGCTCCAGGATCTGCTCGGTGCTGTAGCCAAGGGCGCGCAGCAGAACCGTCGCCGGAAGCTTGCGCCGGCGGTCGATGCGCACGAACACGTTGTCCTTGGGATCGAACTCGAAGTCCAGCCAGGAGCCCCGGTAGGGAATCACCCGGGCCGAGAACAGGAGCTTACCCGAGGAATGGGTCTTGCCCTTGTCGTGGTCGAAGAAGACGCCGGGAGAGCGGTGCAGCTGGGACACGATGACCCGCTCGGTGCCATTGATAATGAAGGTGCCGGTCTCCGTCATGAGCGGAAGCTCACCCATGTAGACCTCTTGCTCCTTGATGTCCTTCACCACCTTGGAGCCCGCCGGGGCATCCCGGTCATAGATCACCAGGCGCAGCAGCACCCGCAGGGGCGCGGCGTAGGTCGCACCCCGGAGGTGGCATTCCCGCACGTCGAATGCGGGCTCGCCGAGGCGATAGCTGACGTACTCGAGCACCGCATTGCCGGAGTAGCTCTCGATGGGGAAGACGCTCCGGAAGGCTGCGTGCAGTCCGACCTCGGCGCGCTGGGCCCGGGGCACATCGTCCTGAAGATAGTCCCGGTAAGAATCGATCTGGGTCGCGAGCAGGAAGGGCACGTCCAGGATGGTCGGACGCTTTCCAAAGTCTTTGCGGATGCGCTTCTTCTCGGTGAACGAATAGGCCATGCTGCCTTCCCTCGAAATGCTTGTAGAATGTTAGCGGGCCGTGCCCCGGGCCCCTACCCTAGGCGCGGGAGCGCCAAGTCCAACGCGTCGCCGGCCCGCGGTAGGGGGGCGTTTTCCCGCTGCAAACGGGGCGGTGGCCGGCTCGCATTGATCCGGTCATCCGGGCAATACAGACAGGCCGGTCTCGACAGCGCAAGCGGAACGACCCAACGAGATCGCTATTTGATCTCGACGGTCGCGCCGGCCTCTTCAAGCTGCTTCTTCGCCTCTTCGGCATCCGCCTTGGAAATTCCCTCCTTTAACGTGGTGGGGACGCCTTCCACGGCATCCTTTGCCTCCTTCAGCCCGAGGCCTGTCAGCGCCCGTACCGTCTTGATGACAGTCACCTTGTTGGCACCGAAAGAGGTCAACACCAGGTCGAACTCGGTCTTCTCTTCGACAGCAGCGGCCTCCCCGCCACCGGCTGCAGCAGGCGCAGCCGCCACCGCGGCAGCCGCGGTCACCCCGAACTTCTCTTCCATCGCGCTGATCAGCTCCACGACCTCCATGACGGTCATGTTGGCGATGGCTTCCAGAATATCGTCTTTGGAAACGGCCATTCATCTCTCCTAAGTCTTGAATCGCCTAAGGCTTGAATTGCCTAAGCACTTGAATCGGTTGGGTTGATGCCTGATCGTCATGCCGACTCTTTGGCGTCGCGGATCGCAGCGATGGTGCGCACGAGCTTGCCCGGCACCTCGTTGAGGGTCGCCGCGAGCTTCTGCACCGGAGCCTTCATGGTCGCCATCAGCAAGCTGATGGCCTCCTCGTAGGTCGGCATCTTGGCGAGCGTGCTGAGGTCCTCCGGAGCCAGCAGCCTGCCCCCGATGGAGACCAGCTTGACCTTGAAGTGCTGGTTCTGCTTCGCGAACGCCTCCGCAACCCGGGCCGCCGAACCGGGATCCGCCCGCGAGAAGGCCAGGACCAAAGGTCCAGACAATGCCTCCCGCATACAGGCGAACTCGGTTCCCTCCAGCGCCCGCCGGGCCAGGGTGTTCTTGACCACTTGGACATAGACATCGGCCTTACGCGCCTCGACGCGCAGGGCAGTCATTTGCTCCACAGTCGAGCCCCGGTACTCGGCCCCAACGGCCGAGTAGGCGCTTCTCGCGACCTCCGCAACCTCGGCGACGATGGCTTCCTTCTCGGAAAATCTCAGCGCCAAAGTCGTCACCTCCTGACTAGGGTTGACGGGACCCGAAGGTCCCTCATAACGCACCGGACCACCCGGCTGACAAGGTCATGCCCGAGCGGACGGGCTCCCTTCGTGCACCGTCGTCAGGGGTTCCGCCCCACCCGGAGGGAAGGGAGAGCCTGGCTGACTCAGGAGCACCGTCTGCGCAGGCCCACGCGAATTAAGCCGGGGCGGCTCCGTAACTCCAGAGCCCCCTGGCGCCTGCGGTCTTTGACGGCATCCGGCAACGAATACCGGCGCCCCAACGCTCCTCTCCCAGTCCGCCGCCCTTTGGGGCGGCGGACAAGGGGTCCAAAATGTTTTCCGGGGCCGTGAGAGGCAGGCGCCGTCAGCTGGGCGCTAGAACGACAGCGCCTGATGATCGACGACGAGGCCCGGGCCCATCGTGGTGGAGACGGCAACCCGCTTCATGTACACACCCTTGGAGGTGCTCGGCTTGGCCTTCATCAGGTTCCCGAGGAGGGCCTCCAGGTTCTCCCGCAAGGCGGGCGTCTCGAACGTCACCTTTCCGAGCGGACAGTGGATGATGCCGGCCCTGTCGGTGCGGTAGCGCACCTGACCTGCCTTGGCGTTGCGCACCGCCTGCGCCACGTCCGGGGCAACCGTGCCGACCTTGGGGTTCGGCATTAGACCGCGCGGACCGAGAATCTTCCCCAGCTGGCCCACCACGCGCATGGCGTCGGGGGCGGCAATCACCACATCGAAGTCCAGGCTCCCGGCCTTGACGTCTTCGCCGAGGTCTTCCATGCCAACCCGGTCCGCCCCGGCAGCGAGGGCCGCCTCCGCAGCCGCGGCCTGGGCGAACACCGCCACGCGTACCTGTTTGCCGATCCCGTGGGGCAGCACGGTGGCGCCGCGCACCACTTGATCCGACTTGCGGGGATCGACGCCGAGGTTGACGGCGACATCCACGTTCTCGGTGAACTTCACCGAGGACAGCTCCTTCAGCAGGGCAAACGCGTCCTCGGCACCGTACAGCTTGCTCCGCTCCACCCGCTCCCGGATGGCCTTCATCCGCTTGGACAGCTTGCCCATTAGACCACCCCCTCCACGTCCAGACCCATGGCGCGGGCGCTTCCCGCAATCGTCCGCACGGCCGCATCCAGATCCGCGGCGGTCAGGTCCGGCATCTTGGCGTTGGCGATCTCCTCGAGCTGGGCGCGCGTGACCTTGCCCACCTTGTTGGTATTGGGCGCGGCGCTGCCCTTGTCGAGACCGAGGGCCTTCTTCAGCAGGACCGAGGCGGGCGGCGTCTTGGTGATGAAGGTGAAGCTACGGTCGGCATAAACGGTGATCACCACCGGCGTGGGCAGGCCCTTCTCCAGATTCTGCGTCTTGGCGTTGAACGCCTTGCAGAACTCCATGATGTTGACCCCGTGCTGACCAAGCGCCGGTCCCACCGGCGGACTCGGGTTTGCCTCCCCGGCCTTGACCTGCAGCTTGACGTAGGCGGTGACCTTTTTTGCCATTCGTTTTCTCCCGTGGGTCCGAACGCCAGGCACTGGGCCTGGCTCCCCGCCTCCGGGCCGTATTGCCCGGGGAGTCTTCGCTTCACTGCCGCCGGGGCGCAGCCCCGCGGCGGGCGATCACCCCTTCTCGATCTGGCTGAATTCCAGATCGACAGGCGTGGAGCGGCCAAATATCAGGACCGAGACCTTCAGCCGGCTCTTCTCGTAATCCACCTCTTCGACCACACCGTTGAAGTCCGTGAACGGCCCTTCGACGACGCGGACCACCTCACCCGGCTCGTAGAGGACCTTCGGCCGCGGCTTCTCACCGCCTTCCTCCACGCGACGCAGGATCGCCTCGGCCTGCTTGTCTGGGATCGGCGCGGGCTTGTCACCGGTGCCGCCGACGAAACCCATCACCTTGGGCACGCTCTTGACCAGGTGCCAGGTCTCATCGGTCATCTCCATATTGACCAGCACGTAGCCGGGGAAGAATTTCCGTTCACTCTTCCGCTGCTGCCCGCCGCGCATCTCCACGACCTCCTCGGTGGGAACCATGATCGGTCCGAAGAGGTCTTCCATGCCGGCGCGCTTGATGCGCTCCCCGAGTGAGCGCTTGACTTGCCCTTCAAAGCTCGAATAGGCGTGGATGACGTACCAGCGCTTGGCCATCCCTATCCCCCGTGGCCGGTCAGCAGCCGCAGGATCCCGGTAAGGGCCATGTCGAACAACCACAGGACAATGGCCAGGATGATGACCATGACCAGCACGACGAGGGTGGTCTGGGTGGTCTCCTGCCGTGTCGGCCAGACCACCTTGCGGACCTCACTGCGGGAGTCGACGCCGAATTGCCACAGCCGCCGCCCGGAATCCGTCGTCATCGCCACCGCCACTGCCATGCCGGCGACCACGAGCAGGCCGATGACGCGCAGAAAGGTCGAATACTCCGCGAAGTAATAGAAACCGGAGATGCCCGCGACCAGCAGTGCAACCGCCACCATCAGCTTGACCGTGTCCAAACCGGTGACGCCGGCCTCCGCTCGAGCATTCATTCGATTAAAGTGCGCAGTGTACGCCTTGGAGTGGAGTGGCAGGCCAGGAGGGACTTGAACCCCCAACCTGCGGTTTTGGAGACCGCTGCTCTGCCAATTGAGCTACTGGCCTAGAAACTGGGGCCGAGGGCCAGGGGGCGAGGGCCAGAAAACAGGATCCCCGACCGCCACAAGGCAATCGGCCGTGAGCTCACTCGATGACCTTGGAGACCACGCCGGCTCCGACCGTGCGCCCGCCCTCGCGGATGGCAAAGCGCAGGCCCTCCTCCATCGCGATCGGCGCAATCAGCTTCACCGTCATCTTCACGTTGTCTCCCGGCATCACCAT
>JARRNE010000184.1:0-7861 GCA_037385305.1 Chromatiaceae bacterium
CAGTCCACCACCAGCTTGAGCCCCTTCAGGCTCATGCTCGCCGGTATCGTGCTCTTGCAGAACTCGATGTAGCGCCCTCGCGCGTCGTCCACGCGCTTGACCTTACCCAGTTCGGCCGGACCAACGGTTCTCAGGGGACGCTCGATCTCCTCTTCGATGGCCAGCTCGACCTCGTCCGGCAGTTTGTCGCCGTCCGCGGAGAAGAACTTGATCCCGTTGTCCTCGTAGGGATTGTGCGAGGCACTGATCACGATGCCCGCCACCGCCCGCAGGGTCCGTGTCAGGTACGCGATGCCCGGGGTCGGCATAGGACCCAGGAGACGTATGTTGACGCCCGCAGCCACCAGGCCCGCCTCGAGGGCCGACTCGAACATGTAGCCGGAGATGCGGGTGTCCTTGCCGATCAGGACTCTTCCGCCCAGCCCGTTACCCAGCACGCGCCCCACGGCCCACCCCAGCTTGAGCATGAAGTCGGGGGTGATGTGGCCCTCCCCCACCCGCCCGCGAATTCCGTCGGTACCAAAGTACTCGCGCCCCATATGCTTCCCCCGCCTTCTGGTCGAACAAGGGCCCACACAGATAAGCGTCGTCGCTGCGCACAACGGCTATGCCTTGGCCGGTCGCGTTTCCAGTCCCGTGAAGTCAGCTCGCCCCGGCTGCGAGTCAGGGGCCCCATAGCGCTCCGGGACCGATTGCCCCCGGCGGTGCTGTCTGTCTCAGTGCTCGCTGGCGGGACCGCCGATCGGCCCTTCGCCCGCTTTCCCGCCGGCAACCGACGGGCGGGCGGCGACCTTGGCTCCGCCGCTCGACCCCCGGTCCTCTTCATCCCAGTCTTTCGGCGGACGCGGAGGCCGGCCTGCCATGATGTCGTCGATCTGGTCGATGTCGATCGTCTCGTACTTGATCAACGCCTGTGCCATCGTGTTGAGCTTTTCCATGTTCTCCGTGAGAAGCCGCTTCGCCCGCTGGTAGTTGCGGTCGATGATGTTGCGGACTTCCTCGTCGATCAGATGTGTCGTCTCGTCCGAGACGTTCTTGTGCTGGGTGACCGAGTGACCGAGGAAAACCTCCTGTTCGTCCTCGCTGTAGGTCAGAGGACCCAGGCGGTCCGAGAGCCCCCACTTGGTCACCATGCTGCGTGCGATCTCCGTGGCTCGGTGGATGTCGTTCTGGGCGCCGGTCGTCACGCTCTCGGGACCGAAGATCAGCTCCTCAGCAATACGTCCGCCGAACAGGCTGGAGACCTGACTCTCCAGCCGCAGCTTGCTCAGGCTGTACCTGTCCTCCTCCGGCAGGAAGAGGGTCACACCCAACGCGCGGCCTCGCGGGATGATGCTCACCTTATGGACCGGGTCGTGCTGAGGCACCAGGCGCCCCACGATGGCGTGCCCCGCCTCATGGTACGCGGTAAGCTTCTTCTCGTCCTCGGACATGACCATGGAGCGACGCTCGGTGCCCATCATGATCTTGTCCTTCGCCTTTTCCAGATCCTCCATGTCCACCAGGCGCTTGTTGGCGCGGGCGGCGAAGAGGGCGGCCTCGTTCACCAGGTTTGCGAGGTCCGCGCCCGAGAACCCGGGGGTACCGCGGGCGATGATGGACGCCTTCACATCCTCGGCCACCGGCACCTTGCGCATGTGTACCTTCAGGATCTGCTCGCGTCCGCGAACGTCGGGCAAGGGCACCACCACCTGGCGGTCAAACCGGCCCGGGCGCAACAGGGCCGGGTCGAGGACGTCGGGCCGGTTGGTAGCGGCGATCACGATTACGCCCTCATTACCCTCGAACCCGTCCATCTCCACCAGCAGCTGATTCAGGGTCTGCTCCCGCTCGTCGTGACCACCGCCGAGACCCGCCCCACGATGGCGGCCGACCGCGTCTATCTCGTCGATGAAGATGATGCAGGGGGCGTGCTTCTTCGCCTGCTCGAACATATCGCGCACGCGCGAGGCACCGACACCGACGAACATCTCGACGAAGTCCGAGCCGGAGATCGTGAAGAAGGGAACCTTCGCCTCGCCCGCGATCGCCCGAGCAAGCAGGGTCTTGCCGGTGCCGGGGGCACCCACCATCAGCACGCCCTTCGGGATCTTGCCCCCGAGCTTCTGAAACTTCGATGGATCGCGCAGGAAGTCCACCATCTCGGAGACCTCCTCCTTGGCCTCATCGGCCCCGGCAACATCCACGAAGGTCACCTTGACCTGGTCCTCGGACAGCATGCGGGCCCGGCTCTTACCGAAGGACATGGCTCCGCGGCCGCCAGCCCCACCCTGCATCTGCCGCATGAAGAAGATCCACAGGCCGATGAGGATGAAGAGCGGGAACCAATTGATAAGGATCTGCATAAGGACCGACGGCTTCTCCGGCGGACCCGCGTTGATCACCACATTGTTGTTCAGGAGATCCCCGACCAGCCCGTCGTCCCCGGGGCTGTAAGTGGTGAAGTGCTGGCCGGACTGCCCGACCCCATGGATCTCCCGCCCATTGACTGTCACCTCCTTCACCTTTCCCTGCCGCACCTGCTCGATGAAGTCGGAATAGGGCATTGCCCGCGGCGCCGTTTGCGTCGAGGTGAAGTTGTTGAACACGGACATGAGGACGATCGCGATGATCACCCACAGAATCAGGTTCTTTGCCATGTCACTCACGGGCTTACGTCCTCTGGGTCAATTCGGTGCCGATACCACGGAAGATGCATCGGATAAGGCGCACATGGGGGCAAAATTACTATAAAGAATACCCCCTCGCTACCAGATAGAGCTCCCGGCTCTCCGGTCGGGACGAGCTGGGCTTACGGCTCTTGACCAGGTCAAAGGACCCTCGCAGCGCGCGCAGGTAGGCGTCGAAGCCCTCGCCCTGAAACGATTTGACTACCAGCGCCCCCCCTGGTTTCAGAACCTGGCACCCGAGATCGAAGGCAAGCTCGCACAAGCACATCATCCGGGGCTGATCCACGGCAGGGATGCCGCTCACATTCGGGGCCATATCGGACAGGACGAGATCGACGGGATCGCCGGCGAGGGCCTCGCGGAGCCGCAGGGCAGGCTCCTCCTCCCGGAAATCCCCCTGGACGACAAGCACCCCGGGGATAGGCTCCATGGGCAATATGTCCATCGCGAAGACACACCCGGCCTTCCCCACAACGCCAGCGGCAACCTGGCTCCAGCTCCCGGGGGCGGCACCCAAGTCGATCACTCGCATCCCCGGCGCCAGCACCTGGTTCTTCTCCTGGATTTCCAGGAGCTTGTAGGCGGCCCGGGAGCGGTAACCCTCCACTTGGGCCCGCCGGACGTAAGTATCGCTGAAATGCCGACCCAGCCAGCGGCTGCTGCTCTTGGTCCTGGCCATCGGATGCGGCTGCTGATCGAATGGTCGGACTCGCCCCCGAGGTCATCGTCCCCGGGAAACGGCGACCCTGAACGACGCGCGGGGCCCAAGGCCCCGCGTACCTGAACGATTGGTCTGGCTCCGAGTCATGGCGCCGGCGCCACTGCAGTCAATGTAAGTCGCTGGCACAATGCTTCTTTCCCCCTCCCCGCCCCTCTCCGAGGAGGGGCGAGAAGGATTCGGAGCACGCTACACGCGGTTCTCGCGGTAACGCTCAGGCACCGGCCCGGGGCATCCAGGACGTACACCAGCCGTTCTCGTTCACGGCCTTCCCGGGGAACAGCTGACAGGGCCGCCACGCACCGGAGTCAGCCTGCACAAACTGACAGTTGTGGCAGAACTGCTGGTCCGGGGGCAGGCCGGGACGGGCCGCGGCGGCGCGGTCCGCTTTGGTCGCGTCCGGGTGGTACTTAAGTGCGATAGCCGTGGCGTCGGTTGCCGGGTCGACGTGGGGCAGATCCGCGGCCTCCGCGGCTGCCATGCCAACCAGGTTGACCAGCGGCACAGCGGCCAGGCCACCCAGCATCAGCTTGACGGCATCGCGACGGCTCTTGTTTGCTGGCTTATTTGACATGCAATCATCTCCTTCTCAGGGTAGGACAGAATGCACCGCCTGCGGCGGTCCACAATCCGCCGGCAATTTTGCACCAGCGCGGTGGAAAAGGCGAGTGCTGCGGCCGAGCTAGGCGAGGCAACAGCCAACGGTCATGGCGTCAGCGCCACCCCCAGAGAATGTGAGTCGCTGCCGCCGTGACCGTTTCCATCACCCCGGCCTCTCCCAAGGAGCGAGGGGGATTTGGTGGCCGCTGCGCGCGACTTTCGGTAAGTCTAGAGGGGGGGCCCCCGCTTGGCCGAGAGGCGGCCCGCCGCAGACGGCGGGCGGACCGCCCTATCGCCCCCCTGCCCTCCCCCGAGGCCCCAGCCTATTTCAGGTAAGTTCCTGCCCCTAGCAGGTGTTCCTGCCAGTAGGGTTTGTCCAAGTCGGAGAGCCGGACCTGCCGCCCGGATGAGGAAGCGTGCACGAAATGACGCTTGTCTACCATCAGGCCAACGTGGTGCTGGCCCGGACGAATCCTGAAAAAGACGAGGTCACCGGGTTTGGTCTCGAGCGGATCCACCGGCGTGGCCGCCCGGCGCTGGGCCATCGAGACCCGGGGGATCCGCATGCCGGCCGCTCGGTAGGCGAACTGTGTGAGGCCGCTGCAGTCCAGCGCCGATCCGGGGGCTTCCGCGCCGTACTTATACCGTGTACCGACCTCTGACAAGGCCGCCATGACCACGTCTGCCCGCGTCGCCGCCAAGCTCGATACCCTTTCCGGATCGTGCGGTGTCGTAGCGCATGCCTGCAACCCCAGTCCCACCGCGAAGATCCCCAACTGAGTCAATCGGTTAACTACCACCTTCAAGCACCTTTACTCTGTTGGCAATATAACTTCTTGTTCTGCAAATTATTGTTAATTTCTAGCCCGGGCTTGTCAACCCCAAGATTCCGTTTTCGTGATCTGGCTCCGATCGGGAACAGAACGGTCTGGTTCGTCAACCCCGAGCGAAGTCTTTCCGCCGCAGCCAGGTACCGGCCATAATTCAAGGAGCCGCAGGAACCAGGCATGGATCGCCCTGCGTATTAAGACAGCTACAGAAGCGCAGATCAATCCGTCTCCCGCCGGCTGGGGCACTGCAATGCGTGGGATCGTTTGCAAACGCGCCGCCAGTCCGCGAACAGATCAGGGCCAAGGAGACAGATCTCTCGGTGATCGGAGTGCGAGGTCGAGGATAACCAAATGGCAGGAAACGGACCGGGTCTAATCGAGGAGGCGATCGAGCTGGCGAGGCGGCTGCCTTGGTGGGGCTCGATTCTCGCCGCAATGGCGTTCTACCTGGTGCTGCATCCGATCGCCGGACTCCCCTTGCCTGCAGCCGACGGCTCAACAAGCATTTCCTTTGCCGCCGTGGGCCAGATTCTGATCTGGGTCGCCCGCATCACCCAGTACGCCGTGCCCGCACTCCTTCTTGCGGCGGCAGGAGTCTCGGCGTTTTTCGCCTCGAGGTCCAGGGGCCCCACCGCCTCGATGGTCGGTGACCCTAAAGAGGACCGGACCAGCCACCGCGAGCCTTCGCGCCGGACTCAGGGTCTGGGATCAGGCGGCCGGCGCTTTGGAGGTCGGTTGGAGATGGGCCGCGCCGAGCCACCGCTCGCAGGAATTGGAGCTCGACACGCCGCAGCTTGCCCCGGCGTCCCAGCAGGCCCCCACCGAGACTCCCCCCGGCCGGATTCGGGTCGGTAGAGCTCTCGACGCGGTCGGGATGATATTGGCCTTGGCCCTTGCCTGGCTCGGGTACCAGTCCATCGCTGCGCTCCCCAATCGCACGAATGACTCGCCCTGGGCGCATATGGGCACCGCCCGGACGACCGGGGACTCTTCCCAGGCATCCTCCGCCGTTCCCAAGGACTCCGACGCTGCAGCCACCTCCTCCGCGCGACCACTCGGACAGTTCGACTTCGGACCGGCCTACGTCCCGAATATCCCCGCCACCCGGACCGGCCCGCAGGAAGAGCAGGCAAGTCGTCAGCAGCCGAAAGGCGTGGCCCCGGTCGACCAAGACCTCACCATCCGCGAGCTCGAGGCGGCGTTTAACGCCAACTACATCCCGCCGCCGGAGTGCAACGACTGGGCATCCCGAGCGCAGATGGTGAGCTGTGGCAACCACCGTATGCGCGCCCTGCGGGCGTTTGTGCAGGGCGGAGGGAAGATGAATCAGGCAATGCTGGGGGGACCGATCGAGCTCGAGCCGGGTGCCGAGCAAGCAGGCCAGCGAAGCGATGCGCGTCGGTCGAGCCAGCAGCGCCCCGACGACTGGCGTGAGGAGGCCCGCCGGCTCGACCAATGGGGCCAGCCGGTGGGCCCGCGCCCGGGCCGTCAACAGGGCTGGTCCCCAGACACCCCTGGAACGTACTCTCACAGGGTGCGCCCGATGCAGCGTGCCGGCGGCCCCGGCAGCTACCGGCAGCCTCTCACCTGGCGGCAAGAGCAGGCCAGACGCGATCGCCCGGGCGCGGAGGGAGACCCGGATTCCGCCGAGCAGCAGGATTGGAGGCTAAGGTATCGACGGGATTCCCAGGCCGATTGGCGCGCGGACGGAGGGCAGAGCGCCCACTCGGTGCCCGATTGGTAGTGGCGCGCCGATGCCATGAGCCATGTCCTTCGGACCCGCACCATCCGCGTTGGCGGTCGATCCTATCTGAGCCTGGAGCCCGACGCCGCACAGCCGCAACGCTACCTCGTGCGTTTCTGCGGGCTTAGGACCGACCCAGCGGCGATGGCCGCGACCGAGTTCGCCCGCGTCCGGCTCATGCTCGCGAACCTCCGAGGTCAGGCACCTTATCCCTATCCGCTGCCTGAGCGGGTGACCATCGGGTGGATCGATCACCAAGGCTGGCATCTCGGTCGCTCGCCCTACGCCAAGCCCCTGGCCGAGATGGGCGCAGTGCGCGCGAGCCTCGAGGAGCCACTCAACGATCTCATGCTCCGGGTCGCCCTGGTGGCGGCAGCGGCTTCTGATGCCTCGCCGGACTAACGGCCATGGCGCCAGCGAAACGGCTCCCATCGGCTCGGCAAGCCGGCCGCCGACAATCGAACCGAAAGGGTCCGCCATGCACCTGTTCGACATCATCGCCGTTCTCGTTGCCCTGGCTTCCGTCTTCAGCTGGCTCAACTACAAGTTCTTGCGTTTGCCGGCCGCGATCGGCCTGATGCTCGGGGCACTGATCATGTCGATCGTGCTGATCTCCCTCGGCCCCCTCGCCGGCGGGGTGCATGAACAGGTAAAGCTGCTGCTGCACAGCGTCGACTTCAACCAGACGTTGCTCCATGGCATGCTGAGCTTCCTGCTGTTCGCCGGCGCCCTGCATGTGAACCTGGACGACCTCGCGGAGCAGCGCTGGACCATCGGGATACTGGCAACCGCAAGCGTCATCGGGGCCACTGTGATGGTCGGATTCGGCTCCTGGTGGCTCTTCAACGTCGCCGGACTCCATCTGCCGCTCATGGCCTGCCTGGTGTTTGGCGCACTCATCTCCCCCACCGACCCGATTGCCGTCCTAGGCATCCTGAAGAGCGCCGGCGCGCCGAAGACCCTCGAGACCAAGATCACGGGCGAGTCCCTGTTCAACGACGGGGTCGCGGTCGTGGTCTTTCTGGTGCTGCTGCAACTCCCCCCCGGCGGGGGCGACCTCGCAGTGGTTGGCGACGCCCTGAAGCTCTTTGCCGTCGAGGCGCTCGGAGGCGTGTTCTACGGCCTCGTGCTCGGGGGAGTGGCCTACTGGATGCTCAAGGAGGCGGATGACTACACGGTCGAGGTTCTGATCACCCTCGCGGTGACCACCGCCGGTTACGACCTGGCAGAGAGGCTCCACATCTCCGCACCCATCGCGATCGTCGTCGCCGGACTCCTTATCGGCAACCACGGACGGGCC
>JARRNE010000185.1:0-5558 GCA_037385305.1 Chromatiaceae bacterium
GTTCAAGGCGAACTAGTCGACCACCTTGCCCAGGCAGTATTCCCACTTCACGACCATGCATTCGACATTAAGGGATGTGTACTCGACACAGGGGCCGGAGTCGAACTGGGTGTGCAAGGGTCCGAGGCCCAGCTCCACCTGGGTGTGCAGCGTGTCCTTCATGGAGAGGATCGGGATGCCGTATGGATCCTTTCCCTCGAGCTTGCCCGCCTCGATGGCCGCCATGATCTTGTCGAAGCTGTAAACGGAGTTGTGGGTATCGAGCTTCCCGTTGACGACGATGTACTTGCCGTCCGGGGTTACGTCCACCCCGTGAGGGCTCTTGGGCTCCGGGATCAGGTAGAGGAGCCCGTTGGCGACGGCCTGATCCATCGGGATGAAGTACATGCCGTTGCGCCGCTTGACCTTTCCGGCCTCGACCAGCTCGGCGGCCTTCTTCCAGTTGGTCACATGCATGAAGTCCGTATCCTTCGACGAGCAGCCCGCCTCGAAGGGGGGACGCCCGCGCTCGATGCCGCCCACATAACGCTCGCTGCAGAAGGAGTTGGTGAAGCCCCAGCCGTCGCTGACCAGCTTCCCGGCGTCGGACAGATCCTGGCTGTAAGGCGGAAGCTCGAAGGTGAAGGATTTGCCCGGGTCGATCCGGCCCTTCTCCTTGTCGAAGCTCCAGTAGGTGAGACCGCCCCGGTACTTGTCGTTGAACTGCTCGATCGGCACATAGCCCTGGTCTTTGTACGGCGCCGGGTACTGGGTGGCCTCCATCACGTAGTCCGTGTTGGGGGTTACGAAGGCCCCCCCATGCTCGGAGCGGAACAGGGGGTTCACCACGATCTGCTTGGTCTCGAAGTCTTTCAGGTCGATGACCGCGACCCGTGGGTTCGACTTGTCGTTGATGAACAGGTACTTGCCGTCGTAGTCGCCGTTGGTCTCCGACAGGGCCGGATGGTGGGTGTCGCCGTAATTGACATCCTTGCCGTCGATCCGCCCCTGGGCGAGCACCGCCTTTGACTCGTCGTCGAAACCATAACCCTGCCAGGGCTCCGGGGTGAACACGGCCACGTACTTGAGAATCCGCATGGAGGGGATGCCGTACACGATGATCTGCCCGGACTGACCGCCGGAGCTGAACACCGTGTACTCGTCTCGTCCCCCGCTCGGTAGGTAGGTCTTGGCGGCCGCAAGCAGGTCCTTTTCGGTCAGGCCGCGCCGCTTCATCACATCCTGCAGGGTCTCGGCCGACCAGGCCGTAGCCACCCCTGCGACACCAACAGCCAGCCCCATAAGCAAGGGGAAGACACCTTTTCTGACGCTTCGCATACCACCGTCCTCCAGGAAGTCACCTGAGCAGATCATGGCCCGGTGCCTCTGGTGCACGGGCTTTCGCCACGCTAGCAAACAGGCCGGAGGGAGGGACTTGACTTGGGTCAAAACGGCCCCTGCGCTCGTTGCGGCGGAAGTGAACGGGGACCACAGGATACATTGCGGCTGGGAACACGTTTCTCCGCTCGTTGGTCGGCGGCGACAAGTCCACCCAGAAACGCGATATCAAACGTGCCATCCGGATGGCGCGCACCGTGAAACAAAAGGGTCTGTCATGACCACTTTCGCGCCATTCGATGCCGCCGACTATCTCACCGACGAGGAAACCATCGCGGAGTACTTGTCTGTCGCCCTGGAAGATCCTGATCCGGATCTGTTTCTGGTCGCCGTGCGGGACGCCGCCCGGGCGCGCGGCATGACACAGCTGGCACACGCGACAGGGCTCGGCCGCGAGGGCCTTTATAAGGCGTTAACCCCGGCGCCAAGCCCCGGTACGACACCGTGCTGAAGATCATGCGCGCGCTCGGCGTCAAGCTGACCGCCCTGCCGATCCACCCACCGAGATCGACGACCTCCCCTCCAAGCTGCGTGCGTCCAGCATCACAGTTATTCCGCTCCAACACCTCCCGCGCATCCATCAATGCCTGAACGATGGTGCTCTTCCCAGCGTTATTCGCTCCGAACAGCAGCGTCAGCGGCTCGAATTCGATACGCACCGGCTCGCGGATGCCTTTGAAGTTTTCGAGTGTGAGGGCCTTGAGGACCATCGATATTTTCCGTCGCCTGCGGTGGCGGTTAGTGTTCTTCAGGGGCATCCGTGCGTTGTTCGGCGAACGCGCCGCGGACTCGGTGAATGATTGCGCTCGACAGATAGAGTCCATGCCGATCGACAAGCTGATTGAGCTTGTCCAGCGCTGTCGGCTCGTCGAGATGTCCGAAGCGGCGGGCGAGGACAAGGATCCCGACGGTGCCGAGCGGGCGCAGACCCATCTGGACAGCCTTGCGCCTGGCGGCGCCGTCGTCGACGGCGACAAGATCGATGTTGCGCTCCCGCGCCAGCACGAGGGTCTCCACCTCACCCCGATGGAGGGTTCCAAGGGCGCCGCGGACGAAGGCTTCCCCCACACCGGACAGTCGGGATTGCTCGACGAAGTCCGGGAGGTCCAGGCCCGTCTCGGCCACCACTCCCGGTGGAGCCAGGACACCCGAGAAGCATTGTTGCAGCAGCCGGAGCGAGTCGATCTTCGTCAGGAAGATCAACGGGCTGGCGTTGGTGACGATCCTCATGGGCGCTGCTCGGCGAGCTCGTCAACGAGGCGCAGATCCTCGCGGACGGTTTCGTCGTCGATGGCGAAGCCACTGCCGAAGTGCTCTTTGAGCCGATAGTGAAACTCCTCGTACCCCAGACCGGCCAGTGCGGCGGCGGCGCCGAAGCTGATCTTGCGGGCATGGTAGAGGCTGGCGGCGAGGAAGAAGTCGCCAGCGCCGTCGCCCAGCGACTCCAGGACGGGAGCGAACTCGGGGTTGATGGTCGGTGCGGACATGATCGGGTTCCTGTCTCGTTCTATGGGATCGGCTTGCCATGTTCTGACTCGGATAAGGCAGGTGCCGCGCCATCAGACCTCGACCCCGTGCTTCTTCAGCCAGTTGGTCAGGGTTGTCGGGTTGCCGAAGCCTAGGAGCTTGGCCGCGCGGGTCTTGTTTCCACCGGTGACCTCCATCGCCTGCTCCGGGCAGTGTCGCGCAACCCGATCGATGATTCCATTGATATCAATGCCTTGGCGGACATCCTGAGAGAGGACGGGCTCGCGGCCTTCGGTGCCTACCGGGCATGGCAGCAGGGCGTCGCTGGCGTCATCGACATCCATCACCGGCCCCGGCGTCCAGACGGCGGCGCGCCGCAGCGTGTTCAGCATCTCGCGAACATTACCCGGCCAGGGATGGTCGAGCAGAAGATTTCTTGCGGTAACGGAAAGTTTCTTTGGCTCGAAACCTGGCTCGGCGGCGCTTTCCCGGTTGATCTGGTCGAGAAGACGATCGAGCAGCAGCGCGGCGTCGCCGTTGCGCTCCCGCAGCGGCGGCAGGGCGATGACGGCGACGGCGAGGCGGTAGAACAAGTCTTCACGGAAGCGGCCAGCGCTGACCTCGGCGGTCAGGCTGCGGTTGGTGGCGGCGATGATGCGCACATCGACCTGGATCGACTCGGTGGCGCCGACCCGCGTGACTTCGCCTTCCTGCAGGGCGCGCAGGAAACGGACCTGAGCCGGCTTGGGCAGCTCGCCGATCTCGTCGAGGAACAGGGTGCCGGAATGGGCAGCCTCGAAGATCCCTTTGCGGACGCTGACGGCGCCGGTAAAGGCGCCCTTCTCATGGCCGAACAGCTCGGATTCGATCAGCTCCGGGGTAATGGCACCGCAATTGACCGTGATCATCGGCCGGCCGGGTGTGGGGCTCGATTGGTGGATGGCGCGGGCAAGCAGCTCCTTGCCGGTACCGGATTCACCCTCGATCAGGACGGGGATCGAACGGAGCGCGACCCGCCGGGCGCGCGCGCCGACGCGCTCCATCACCGGGCTCTGGTGGATGATGGCATCGAAGTCCGTGGGGCTCGGCAGCGACACCAGGTGTGGGACGATCCTGGTCTCGGTCTGGGGCCGGAGCCACTCCATGTAGCTGTCGACCTCGTCGGCAGGGCAGTCACAGAGAACCTCGAGGCGGGAGAAGCCGCCTGTTCGCAGGGCCTGAGCAATGGGGCCAAGCCCCACTTGGTCATTATCGTTGACCGCTCGCAGATCGGTCCGCCCGAGCCAACTGACGAGGACTCCGTTCATAGGGCGCATCATAGCCGTTGCTGCTCTGAATCAGCAGAAGGACACCCGAGAAGAAGGACCAGGCTTTATGGGACACCGAAAGTCTTCAAGGTCTGCTATGCGCTGCATAGCTCGCCCTTGTTGACGTCTGATTGCCCCCTGGTCTTCAAGAAAGCGGCAATGTTTCGATCTCTGAGCCGACCGTCCTTTGGGACTCAGCGGTCGGTCACGATGGCGAGTCCATGACCATCCAAGGACGGAGAAAGCCGGTCGCGATGAGCCACCACTTTCAGTTGGGCGTGGCGAAAACCATACGTCTCTCGGGTGAGGAGGTTACGACCCCTTAGGGTCAAGTCCGGACAGCCCTCCATATCCACGTTCGGTTGGTGCCGCCGGATCAGCTCCATTGCGTTTAGCCACTGGAGGCCCGGGATTCGGACTGTCGGAACGGGTGGAAGGCGATCAATAGTGGTACCTGCAGGAGATAACGGTCAGGTGATCGTCGTCCACTGCATAGACGAGGCGGTTGGTCTCGTCGATGCGGCGCGACCAAAAACCGGACAGGTTCTCGCGGAGGGCTTCAGGCTTGCCCAGGCCCGTGAAGGGGGTGCGCAGGCTGTCCGCGATGAGGGCATTGATACGCCGCAGGGTCTTGCGGTCCTGCGACTGCCAGTAGAGATAGTCAAACCATGCCTCTCCGGTCCAGGCGAGGCGTCTAGTCATCGGGCAAATCCCGCTCCTGGACGTCGCCGGCGCGGTACTGGGAGATGGAGCGGGCCAGATGGGCGGCGTTCTCCGGGGATCTGAGCAGGTGCACGGTTTCCATCAGGCTGTTGAAGCTGTCCAGGGACATGACAACCGCCGCTGCGGCGTCGCGCCGGGTGATGACGGTGTAATCGGCGTCGTCTGCCACCCGATCTAAGACTTCCTTGAGCCGATTGCGGGCATCGGAGAAGGAGATCGTTTGCATGGTCAATACCTGTCCGCTAAATTGTACAATTATGGGCGGGATGCGCTACGCGGTAAAGGGACGAGGCGTTGGGATCTGATTCGGCTGAGCCACTTGATCAGGATCAAAGTGGGCAGGGCAAGTGGAACGTTAGGCTCCCCGAAAAGGTGGAGATCCTAATGATGAGCAAGATCGGAATGTCCAGGCAGCCCCCAACCGCCCCTGCGCACATCAGCCTTCTGGCGCTGGGCTTCCGGCCCTTCTTTCTTGCCGCCGGTCTGGTCGCCGTCCTGGCCATCGGCGTATGGCTCGGAGTGCTGCGTGGCATCTTTGCCCTTCCCCCGGACCAGAGCGCACGCCGCAGCGAGAGGGCGAGCATGGGAAAGAACGCGATGTCGAGCGCCGCAAACACCGGAAGCGGTGCCCCGAGCCAAAGGGCAATGCGCGCGGCGAGCCAGAGCAGGGCGAGCCCAGCGAGC
>JARRNE010000186.1:0-5552 GCA_037385305.1 Chromatiaceae bacterium
ACGGCGCAAACCGAGACGTGCAATAAGGGCACGATAGCGTTCGAGGTCCTTGCGCTTCAGGTAGTCAAGCAGCTTGCGGCGGGAACTCACAAGACGGATGAGGCCCCGGCGGGAGTGATGGTCCTTCTTGTGGATCGTGAAGTGGCCGGTAAGGTCCTGAATGCGGGCCGTCAAAAGGGCCACCTGGACCTCCGGGGACCCGGTATCGGCCGGACCGCGCTTGTACTCGCCGATAATCTGCTCCTTCCGCGCTGCGCTCATTGTCACTTTCGTCGTCTCCAAATTGACGTACGGATATGGAATGACCCTTTCGCCGCACCGCAGGGTGCAACGCCGACCGCCCCAACAATGAGCTCAGGGGGTCCGGGCCGACCTGAAGCAAACGGTTAATTCTAAGCGTTTCACAGCTCTCGTGGAACCGCGAAATCCCGGCCGGCTCACAGCAGGCGCTTCGGCTGTATTCTGCCGTCATCCAGCACCGAGCCGACACCGATAAACCGCCGAGACGGGTCGTACAGCCGCACGAGACCCTCGGTCGGCGCCTGGGGCACGAGCACTGCCTGCCCTTGGCGCAGGTAGAAGGCGGCGTCCTCGGACAGGCGGAGTGCCGGCCAGTGGCCCAAGGCGCTCTCCAGCGGAAGCAGGAGTCCGTCTAACGATTCGGGACCTCCGTGCTCCGCCAGCTCCTCGAGGTCCGCCATGCGCACCAAGCGAGCATCCGGCTCCGTAAAGGGCCCGACGCCCGTGCGCCGAAGCGCCGCAACATGGCCCCCGCAGCCGAGGGCCTTGCCGATGTCCTCCGCCAAGGTACGCACGTAAGTCCCTTTGGAGCAGTGGACACCCATCTCGAAGTCCGGCGGGGCGAACGTCAGCAGCCGTATGTCGAAGATCTGCACCGTGCGGGGGGCACGCTCCACCTCGATTCCCTGGCGGGCCAGCTTGTAGAGTCGTTCCCCTTGATGCTTGACCGCCGAGTACATGGGGGGAAGCTGATCGATCGACCCGATGAAACCCCGCAGCACCCCACGCAGCTCTTCCTCCCCGATGCCGGTCACCGGCGCGGTCGCCACCACCTCCCCTTCGGCATCCGCCGTCGTGGTCGTCACCCCGAGGCGAACCAGCACCCGGTAGCGCTTGTCCGCATCCAGAAGGAACGCCGAGAGCTTGGTGGCACCCCCAAGGCATATGGGAAGCAGGCCCGTGGCCAAGGGGTCGAGGCTCCCGGTATGCCCCGCCTTGGCGGCGTTATAGAGTCGCTTGACCCGCTGCAGCGCCTCGTTGGAGGTCATCCCGAGGGGCTTGTCCAACAGGAGGATGCCATCCAGGTTTCGGCCGTGCCGGCGCCGGCGTCCCATCTGCACCCGCTCCCCTCGCTCGCTTCTCAGTCGTTGCCGGCGTCGTCATGACCGACGGCCTCGTCGATCAGGTGCGCGAGCTCCTCGCCCCGACGAACCGAATCGTCGTGGACAAACCGAAGCTCAGGCACACCGCGCAGGCGGATGCGGTGGGCCAGCTCATGGCGCAGGAATCCGGCGAGCCGCCCGTTCAAGAGGCGCTCCTGCTCACGGCCACCCTCGTCCACCGGGAAGCAGGTGAAAAAGACCTTTGCGTGGGCCAGGTCATGGCTCACCCGAACCTCTTGGATCGTGATCAGGCCCAGGCGGGGATCCTTGACGTGGTCCCGCAGAATGCCGGCAAGCTCCCGCTGGAGCTCGGGTCCGATCCGCTCCGAGCGAGGGTACTCCTTCATGGCAGCCGATCGGACTGAGCCGCCAGCCCCCGCCCGGACGCGCAGTCCGTCTGCCGGCCCCTCCCTGCCCTCCGCCGGCTCACAGCTGTCTCGCCCGCTCGGTGCGCTCGAAGACCTCGATGTGATCCCCCACCTGGACATCGTTGTAGTTCTTGACGCCGATACCGCACTCTGTGCCCGCCTTCACCTCGGAGACGTCGTCCTTGAACCGGCGCAGGGACTCGAGTGCACCTTCGTAGATAACCACGTTGCTGCGCAGCACGCGAATGGGGTTGTTCCGCTTGATAACGCCTTCCACCACCATACAGCCGGCGACGGCGCCGAACTTCGAGGAGCGGAAGACGTCGCGGACCTCTGCCAACCCGATGATCTCTTCCGTGACCTCCGGCGAGAGCAGACCCGAGAGCGCCTTCTTGACGTCGTCGATCAGCTCGTAGATGACGCTGTAGTAGCGCAGATCGAGCCCCTTCTCCTCCACCACCCGCCGGGCGGCGCCGTCCGCGCGGACATTGAAGCCCAGGATGATGGCATTCGAGGTCACCGCCAGATTGGCATCCGACTCATTGATCCCGCCAACCCCGGAGGCGACGATGGTCACCTTCACCTCGTCGGTGGAGAGTCTGAGAAGGCTCTCACGCAAGGCCTCCACGCTGCCCTGCACGTCCGCCTTGATGACGAGGTTGACGGTCTTCGTCTCCCCTTCCTTGAGCTGGGAGAAGAGCTGATCCAGGCTTGCACCGCGCTGCTCCTCCAACTTGGACTGGCGCTCCCGCTCGGCGCGCAGCTGGGCCACCTCACGGGCCCGCCGCTCGTCCGCAACGGCGATTACGTCATCGCCGGCGTTCGGGGCGCTCGAGAGACCGAGGACCTGGACGGGGATGGACGGACCCGCCTCGTTCACGCTCTGACCCGCCTCGTCGAACATAGCGCGCACCCGGCCGAACTCGGTGCCGGTGACGATCACATCCCCACGATGCAGCGTGCCGGACTGCACCAGGACGGTGGCCACCGGGCCCCGGCCCTTATCCAGACTCGACTCCACGATGGTGCCGCAGGCGGGACCCTCCACCGGGGCCTTGAGCTCCAGGACTTCGGCCTGCAGCAGCAGGGCGTCGAGAAGGTCGTCGATACCCTCGCCCGTCTTGGCCGAAACCTTGACCACCATGGTGTCGCCACCCCACTCCTCAGGAACCACCTCACGCTGGGTGAGCTCCTGCATCACGCGGTCGGGGCTCGCATCCGGCCTGTCGATCTTGTTGACGGCCACGACAATGGGCACCTGGGAGGCCCGGGCGTGCTGGATCGCCTCCACGGTCTGCGGCATCACGCCGTCGTCCGCAGCCACCACCAGGACAACGATGTCGGTGACCCGGGCACCACGCGCGCGCATCGCGGAGAAGGCGGCATGGCCCGGCGTGTCCAGGAAGGAGATGGTCCCGCGGTCCGTCGCCACGTGGTAGGCGCCGATATGCTGGGTGATGCCGCCCGCCTCGCCCGCCGCCACATGGGTGCGACGGATGTGGTCGAGAAGCGAGGTCTTACCATGGTCGACGTGCCCCATGATGGTCACGACCGGGGCCCGCGGCTGCGTGGGGAGCTGCTCGGTCTGCTCTTCCACCTCCCGAAACAGGGCGTCCTCCGCGTCCCGCCGCTGGGCGGCGACCGCCTTGTGTCCCATCTCTTCGACGACCAGGGTGGCCGTATCCCGGTCCAGCACCTGGTTGATGGTGACGGCCATGCCCTGCTTGAAGAGCTCCTTGATCACGTCGCCCGCCTTTACGGACATCCGCTGGGCCAGGTCCGCGACCGTGAGGGCATCGGGGATCTCGACCTCCCGCACCACGGGCGCCGTGGGGCGCTGGAATCTATGCTTGTCCTGCAGTTGGGGCTTCGCCATCTTCTTCTTGCGGCGGAGGCGCCGCTCGGCGGCCGGGGCCGCTTCGGCTTCCGTCCCCCCTTCCGCCTCTTCATACTCCACCTCGCCGACCAGCTCACGGGCCCGCACCGCGTCCTTGCGGGCCGCCTTCCTGACCGCCTTCTCCTTCTCCGTCGGCTCAACCGCACGCTTGCCGGCCTTGCGGGCCTTGGCAAGCTTCTGCTCCGCTTTCGCGGGCTCGACCTCGGGCTCGGGGCGGGCCTCGACGGCCCGCCTTGGGGCGGCCTCCTCCTCCGCGATTCGCCGCGCATCCTCTTCGGCTCTACGCCGGAGCTCGTCCTCCACGCGCCGTCGCGCTTCCTCCTCCTTGGCCTTGCGCTCCAGCTCTTCCTGCTCGGCGAGGCGCCGGGCCTCCCCTTCGGCCCGGCGGGCCTCCAGCTCGGAGCGTCGGCGCAGCTCGTCGATGCCCCTGGCGCGTTCCGGCTCCTCGGCAAAACCCCGGGGGCGCTCGGCCTCCGCCACGGTGGCGATCGCGACCTCCGCCTGGGGCGCGGCGGCCTCCGCGGGCCCGCTTGTCCGCTTGACGTAGGTGCGCTTGCGCCGCACCTCCACGCTCACGGTCTTTGTCCGGGGGGTGACTGCCGCCCGCACGCCGCCCGTACGCGGACTCGCCACCGGCTGACGCAGCTCGCTCACGGACTTACGCTTAAGGGTGACGCGACTCGGCGCGGCGGCGCCCTCTGCCTCTTTCCGGCCGTGGCTTCGGCGCAGATAGCCAAGGAGCTGGAACTTCTCGCTCTCCGTCAGGGTGGCCCCCTCATCGGCGGCAGCGATCCCAGCCTCCTGCAGCTGGGCAAGAAGGCGCTCGACAGGGATACCGACGGTTGTGGCGAGCTGCTTGACTGTGACTTCGCTCATCAGCATGCCTTCCTCATTCTCCGTCCGCGGCAGCGAACCAGTGCTCGCGTGCCTTCATGATCAGCCGGGCGGCGTGCTCCGCGTCGATGCCCGCCAGCTCCGTAAGCTCGTCCACCGATTGCTCGGCGAGGTCCTCTCTCGAGACCACGCCGTTGCGGGCCAGCGTAAAGGCCAGGCTCTGGTCCATACCCTCCAGGCTGAGCAGGTCCTCCGCGGGCTCTTCCGGCAGGTCGCTTTCCTCGCTGGCGATGGCGCGGGTCAGCAAGACATCTTTCGCCCGATTACGCAGCTGCTGGACGAGCTCCTCATCGAACTCCGCGATGGAGAGCATCTCCGCCAAGGGGACGTAGGCCACCTCGTCGACCGTGGAGAACCCCTCTTCGACCAGGACCGCAGCGACGTCCTCGCCCACATGGAGCTGCTCCATGAAGGTCTCCACTAGGCGCTGTGCCTCCTGCTCGCTCTTGGCAGCCGCGTCCTCCTCGTTCATAACGTTGAGCTCCCACGCGGTCAGCTGGCTCGCCAGGCGGACGTTCTGCCCCCCGCGCCCGATGGCCTGGGAGAGGTTCTCCTCCTTCACGGCCACGTCCATGCTCCGCGCCTCCTCGTCGATGACGATGGAGACCACATCCGCCGGGGACATGGCATTGATGACGAACTGGGCCGGGTTCTCATCCCACAGGATGATATCGACGCGCTCCCCGTTGAGCTCATTGGAGACCGCTTGTACCCGCGAGCCCCGCATGCCGACGCAGGCACCCACCGGGTCGATGCGGGTATCGGAGGTGCGCACGGCGATCTTCGCCCGGGAGCCCGGGTCCCGGGCCTCGGCGAGGATCTGGATGAGCCCTTCGCCCACCTCGGGCACCTCGAGCTTGAAGTGCTCGATGAGGAGCTCGGGTGCCGTACGGCTGACGAAAAGCTGGGGACCCTTGGGTTCCGAGCGCACGTCGAAAAGGTAACCACGCAGGCGGTCCCCGGGCCGCACCGACTCCCGGGGGATCACTT
>JARRNE010000187.1:0-5551 GCA_037385305.1 Chromatiaceae bacterium
ATCCACGGAGCCGCGGAGGTCCGCTCTGCCGTCGCTCAGGCCAGGTCTGCGGGATTCGCGAATCTCAATTTGGACCTGATGTACGCCCTCCCGGATCAAGGCCTGGGTGAGGCACGAGCGGACCTCGTGCAAGCCCTCGCCTTGGCGCCCGAGCACCTCTCCTACTATCAACTCACCCTGGAGCCCAACACCCCCTTTCACGCGGCACCACCGCTGCTGCCGGCGCATGACCTCGCCGCCGATATGTACCAGCAGGGCATCGAGATACTCGCAGGAGCGGGGTACGCACAGTACGAGGTGTCCGCCTTTGCCCAGAAGGTGGCCTTGCGATCCCGGCACAACCTGAACTACTGGCATTTCGGGGACTACTTGGGGATTGGGGCGGGAGCCCACGGCAAGGTGACCCGTCCCCTCGTCGGCAAGGTTGGGCGGTGGCGAAAGCCACGGCATCCCAAGGCTTACCTGACCGCGGCCGGGCGCAGTGGAAGGATGAGAGCGGGCGAGTGCGCCCTTGAGCCGGCAGACATCGTGCTGGAGTTCGCCATCAACGCCCTGCGATTGACGGAGGGATTTGATGTCCAGCTGTTCGAGCGACACGCGGGGCTTGCGCTTGTCCGCATCGACCCCTATTTTCAACGCGCCCTGGCCGACGGCCTGTTGCAGCGGCGAGGTGCACGCATCCGGCCCACCGAACGGGGGAGGCTGTTTCTCGACGATCTGGTCCAGTATTTCGCCCCCGCCTGACAAACCTGTTTGCGCAAACGTCAGCCGGAGGGGAGGAGGCGGCCTTTCCACTCCGCGACCGGAGCCGCGTTTGCAGCAGGGGATAATTGCTGGTATTTTTAGATATTCATCAACGCGTTGCCAAAGGCTTCGGGGTGCGAGAAGGGTTGCGATGAAAGAAGGTATTCACCCAGACTACGCCGAGATCAAGGTCGTCTGCAGCTGCGGGAACGAGTTCACCACCCGCTCCACCCTGGGCAAGAACCTACACGTTGAGGTGTGCTCCGCGTGCCACCCGTTCTACACGGGAAAGCAGAAGATCGTTGACACCGCTGGCCGCGTCGACAAGTTCCGCCGCAAGTACGGCCGGTAAGGCTCACCGCCTGCGTAGCCGGGGGCGTGCGACATTGGCCTGCCTCCCGTTGCTGCTGTCCTTTGGCGCAAGCGCCACTTGCCCGCTCCCCCCGGGGGCCAAGTCTGCGCGTGTCGCCTACATCATCGACGGAGATACGGTGACGCTGGTCGACGGGGAGCGCGTGCGCCTCATTGGGATCGATGCCCCCGAGATTGGCCACGAGGGCACGCCGGACATGCCCTATGGACGAGCGGCAAAGGACGCCCTGCGGCGAGCCGTTTCCAGATCCGGCTGGTCGGTGCGCGTCGCTCCGGGCCGCGAGAGGCTCGACCGCCACGGCCGTGAGCTGGCTAATCTGTACGGCCGGGGTGGGCACAACTTGAGTGAGCAGCTGCTGCGCTTGGGCTTGGCCTACCCGATCACTGTTCCGCCCAATGACCGCTTTCATCGCTGCTATGCTGCTGCGGCCGCCGATGCCAGAACCCACGGCCGGGGCCTATGGAGCCTGCCTCCCCTTGAAGCCACGGCCCTTAGGCCTGACGCCGCGGGCTTCATGAGGCTCGTGGGCCGAGTACAGAAAGTGCGTTTCGGTAGACGGTCAATATGGATCGACCTGGCGGGACCGCTGAAACTGCGGATTGCCGCGGAAGACCAAGGGCGGTTCGATCCTGCGTATCTTTCTGGCCTGATCGGTGCCCGCGTGGAGGTCCTCGGCTGGGTCTATAATTATCGGCGTCAGCCACGCATTCGCCTGCGAGATCCTTCCGCGCTTCGGCGAGTCACGCGGGACGATAAGTATAGCTGAACGACGTTTGGGTTCCCTATCCACCCTGCTATCCGCGATAATCTAACCTGTCTCGGCGAGGCGCTTGCGTCCCCGTCTTGCGGTGGGGCGATCCCGCTGCTGGCCGGCCCTCCTCAGCCGGTAAGTTGATGACGAGTCCGGACCGCGTCCGGTGCAACAGGGACTCGCTTACCGCGATCCAGCAAGCGTCCGAAGGCGGGAGCTCCCACCCCTTTCGAACGGACAACGAGGCGCGGTCGCAATCAGCTGAACTGCCGCTTTGCCGCCAGGGAAGGACTGATTTGGCTGCAGGCGCGCGCCTGCAGCCAAATCAAAGCATTGCCGGTCGCTCAGGGAGGGAACACGGGATCTGTTAGTGCTTCCCCAGCTCTGAGGGCCTCCACTACCGTCGAGCCCCACCAACCGGAGGATAAGGTCATGCACAAGGTTACGATTGTCGGCGCGGGAAGAGTCGGCGAAACCACGGCGCAGATCCTGGCAGCGGAGGAGTTGTGTCGCGAAGTCGCCCTCCTCGACATACGCGAGGACGTCCCCGAAGGCGTGGCCCTCGATGTCTGCCAGACCGCTCCCTTCTTCGAGTTCGACTCGCGGGTTACCGGCAGCAACGACCCCCAAATTCTGAAGGGATCGGGCCTGATCGTGGTCACGGCCGGGTTCCCGCGCAAGCCCGGGATGTCGCGCTCGGATGTGCTCGAGGCAAACGTCCGCATCATCGACGAGGTCGTGGACAACGCGGTGCGCTACGCGCCGGACGCCATGATGTTGATGGTCACCAATCCTGTGGATACGCTGACCTATCGCGCCGCACAGCGTAGCGGCTGGGCCAGGGGGCGCGTGTTCGGTCAGGCGGGCGTTCTGGACGCATCGCGCATGGCAAGCTTCATCGCCATGGAGACGGGTTTTTCCGTGCTTGACATCACGACCATCGTCCTCGGGGGACACGGGGATACCATGGTCCCGCTCCCCCGTTTCTGCACCGTAAACGGTATCCCCGTCTCCCACTTTTTGCCACCGGAAAGGATGGCGGCAATCATCTCGCGCACCCGCCAGGGTGGCGCCGAAATTCTCGCCCTGCGCAAGAGCTCGAGCGCTTATGACGCCCCTGGGGCAGCCGTAGCGACCATGACAGATGCCATCACCAACAACCGCCGACGGCTGCTTCCGTGCGTCGCCGTGCTGGAGGGTGAGTATGGGGAGGCGGATGTGGCGATGGGGGTTCCATGCATCTTGGGCGAACGCGGGGTCGAAGCCGTGGTAGAGCTCGAGTTAAACGACGAGGAGCGGACGGCCTTCTCCGCCTCGGTGGCGGGTGTGCGGCAAGACATCGGCCGCCTCAAAGGCCTGAGCTGACGTTCCTTGGGCCTTCCCTCCCGCGGACGGGGGTCGGAGCGCTGTGAAACTCCTTTCTCGGTCCGACATCGCAACGGGAGGGAGGGGAGACCAGCGACTTCCAAGGCACAAGGACATGACCCCCGTGCGGGACTGTCGCATGCGCTTCCCCGTTGGAGGACCAACGTACCGCCCTACGTCGACCCAGTGCTGCCGGGGGGAACCAAGCAATGCTGCCCGCAGCTCGTCCGCCTCCTGAATCTTGAATCCCTGCCAGGAGTGATGACATGGCGACAGACTCCGTAACCATCACCAACAACACCAGCGGTGAGAGCTTCGAGCTACCACTCAAGAATGGCACGATTGGACCGTCGGCAGCGGACATCTCGTCTCTTTACAGGGATGCCGGAATCTTCACATACGATCCCGGCTTTATGGCCACCGCGAGCTGCCACAGTGCGATCACCTATATCGACGGCGAGCAGGGGATCTTGCTCTACCGGGGCTACCCGATCGAGCAGCTCGCCACCAAGGCCAGCTTCCTGGAGGTGGCCTATCTGCTCCTTTACGGGGAGCTTCCAAACGAACCGCAGCTGGGCGACTTCGAGGAGATCATCACCTACCACACGATGCTCAACGAGAACCTGAAGAACTTTCTCGACGGGTTCCATTACGACGCCCACCCCATGGCTATCCTGTGCGGGGTGGTCGGCTCGCTCTCCGGCTTCTATCACGACTCGCTCGACGTGCATGACCAGCGCCATCGGGAGATCTCGACGCACCGGCTCATCGCCAAAGTGCCCACTATCGCCGCCGCCGCCCA
The DNA here is from genome assembly GCA_037385305.1 of Chromatiaceae bacterium. Taxonomy (GTDB): domain Bacteria; phylum Pseudomonadota; class Gammaproteobacteria; order Chromatiales; family Chromatiaceae; genus JARRNE01. The sequence goes on from JARRNE010000187.1 coordinate 4,036, forward strand.
CAAGCACAACGTGGGCGAACCCATCATGTACCCGCGCAACGAGCTGCGCTATTGCGCAAACTTCATGCACATGATGTTCGCGACACCGTGCGAGGACTACGAGCCGGGCTTGATTGCGGAGAAGGCCCTGAACCTGCTTTTCATCCTGCACGCCGACCATGAGCAAAACGCCAGCACCTCCACGGTCCGTCTCGCCGGAAGCTCGGGGGCGAACCCCTTTGCCTGTGTTGCCGCCGGAATTGCCTCACTCTGGGGGCCCGCCCACGGGGGCGCAAATGAGGCCGTACTGGATATGCTGCAAGAGATCGGAGACGCAAGCAGCGCGCCGACATACATGGACAAGGCCAAGAATAAGGATGATCCGTTCCGATTGATGGGATTCGGGCACAGGGTCTATAAGAATTATGACCCTCGGGCCAAGATCATCCGTGAGGTCTGCCACCAAGTCCTTGAAGAGCTCCCTCACACGGACAGCCCTCTGTTCGAGCTCGCGCTCAAGCTCGAGGAGATCGCTCTGAACGACGAGTACTTCGTCGAACGTAAGCTGTATCCGAACGTAGACTTCTACTCCGGTATCATCTACCAGGCACTCGGCATCCCGCGGAACATGTTCACAGTGATGTTCGCGATTGCACGCACGGTAGGCTGGATGTCGCACTGGATGGAGATGATGAGCGACCCCAACAACCGCATCGGTCGCCCGCGGCAGATTTACCACGGGCCGACCCAACGGGATTACGTGCCGATCTCCAAGCGTACTTAGGGTCCGGCAGCGCCGATTAACGAGGCGCCAGGTCTGCTCTGTTGTCAGCCACGAGGCGCGCCACCTCCGCGAGTCCGGCGCCCTTCTCGGGGCGCTCGCTGACGGGGTCGAGCGGCGGATTGCGGATTACGCCACGGGGGAGCACGACCAGCTCGAACGGCGTCTCGCCGGCAATGAAGGTAAAAACGGGGTGTGCGCGCTGCACGCCGCTGCCGAAGCGGAAATTCTCGTCGTGCTGCCTCCAGGGGATACCCTGGTCCAGCAACGTCATGACCAGCTCCTCGGGACTATCGGCAAACAGATGAAGCCGAATGCCTTGCCTCGAGTCCGCGGTTCCGTGGAGCACCGGGCCAACAAGTCTCGGCATGAAGGTCTTGAAGTTGCGCATCGCGGCCAGCGCCTGCTCCCGCAGCTGCCGCAGCGCAGCAAGCTGCGTCTCTCCCCGGAAGAGTCGGAGCTGCTGCAGCAATGCCTCGTGAATTTCATGATTCTTGGGCCAGCACCTCCGGTCGACGACACCCGCCCTTTCAGCAGCCTTGTGACGCGCGCGATCGAGCTCGTCGAGGTTCTGCTCGATCATGATGCGTGCCGCCTCATACGCCAAGCGTTGCCGCTGTACGCTAAAACGACTGCGATCGCCCATTGGGAGGACCTTGGACTGGTCTCAGCAAGGCACATGAGAGGTCTCGCGCAAACCGGAAGCGGCCATCGCCGCGCGGGCCTCGCGGCTGCGTATCGTGGAGTCTTCCTTTC
>JARRNE010000188.1:0-6338 GCA_037385305.1 Chromatiaceae bacterium
GGAGGGGCGGCGGATCGAGCCTCTCAACCTCCGCCGCAGCCTCAAACACCGCCAAGACATGTTGGCGCCCCGTATCCTTGTCCCACTGCCAGGGGGCCAGACGTGCAGATTACCGGGATGCTGTGGGGGGCAAAGCTCCTCAACTACGTGGATTACCCAACCTCCGAGGTGCTCGGCCCGGACGCCACCAGCGAGCAGATCAAGGACCTGATCGACCGTTACGGCAGCGTGCTGATCAAGCCCGTGTTCAAGGGCGGCATCGGCAAGAAGGGCAAGGGGGGGCTGATCGGCCATGCCAAGGATGTGGCAACCGCCATGCGGGAGAAAGAGCGCCTTTTCTTCGTAGAGCACCGGGCGGGTCACGCGGTGGCGAAGGCCGAGGGTGTGACCTTCGAGAGCGCCGTCCCGGCCAAGCACGAGATCTATGTCTCCATCGCCGACGACACCCGCTTTCGCGCCCCGACGCTGACCATCACACACCACGGCGGCATGGAGATCGAGGAGCTGGCGGCGGACAAGATCGCCCGCATCCCCTTCGACGCCCTAACCGGGTTCAAGGGCTTCATCGTCGCCAATGCCCTGGACAGCATCGACGCCCCCGCGGAGATCATCAGCCCGCTGGTGCAACAGTTGCCCAAGCTCTGGGACCTCTTCAACAACTACGGCATGAGCATGCTGGAGCTGAATCCTATCCGCATGATGCCCAAGGAGGACGGTCGGCTGGTGCCGGTGGCATGCGACTTCAAGTGCAGCTTCGATATCGACGACCCTGCCTGGCAGCGGCTGAAATTGCCCCCCAGCCTGGAGTCCGGCAACTACTCGGCCTTCGAGCTGGAGGTCAACGAGCTGCGAACCTACCAGGGCCAGTCGGACGTGCTCGTCATCAACGAGCAGGGCACCATCACGCCCATGACCTTCGGCGGTGGGGCCAATGCCCTGGTGACGGAGCTGCTGGGTGACCGCGGCACCATCTCTTCGGACTTCGGCGGCAATCCGCCCTACGAAAAGATGCTCGAGATCAGCCGCATCGTCTACAAGCACTGGCTGGGGCAGACCAATGTCCTGTTCATCATCGGAGGCAAGGCCAACAATACGGACATCTACACCACCTTCCGCGCCATGGCCGACGCCCTGCGCAGCCACTTCAATACCCAGGGCCCCAGGCCCTTGTTCGTGGTAGTCGGGCGCGGCGGTCCCAACCTGGTCCGCGGCATGGCCTACCTGAAGGACACCCTCGACGGGTTAGGCATCCCCTACCGCATGTTCGGCCACGACTCGGCCATGAGCGCGGTGGTCAACTATGCCCGCGGCATCGACCAGTGGATGCGCGACGGCGGCACCGCCGACATCGCCCGCCGCATGGGCATCGGCGCAGGCAGAGTGGGGAGCAATCGATGATCGGCAACATCGCCCATCTCCGGGACTCGGTGCGCTGCAAGGGCATTCCGGAGTTCCCACACTACTTCGTCGGCCTCGACTCCCTCACGAAGCTCGCGACGCGCGACGACCGCGTCTGCGTGCTCAATATTCTCGGCAACGAGAGCCGTACCGTGACCCCCGTGAGCCACCTCTACTCCGGCGGCAACGTGGTGTGCGGGGTGCAGCCGGGGCGCTCGGGCTCCGTGCTCAAGACCGAGCTCAACGACATTCCGGTCTACAACACCGTCGCCGAGGCGCTGGCAGCCGGCCGCAAGTTCAATGTGGCGGTGGTGTACGTGCCGCCGGCCGGCGTCAAAGACGCCGTGATCGAGGCCGTCCGGGTCAATCCGAACCTGATTCGCGTCATCATCATCACCGAGAAGGTGCCCCTCGGCGACGCGCGAATCATCCGCCAGTACTGCCAGTTTCACGGCGTGGACGTCTTCGGCGGCAACTGCCTGGGAATTGCCGACGCCCACCACCATGTGCGCATCGGGGGCGCCCTCGGCGGCAGTCACCCGGCGGAGTCACTGGTGCCGGGCTCGGTGGCCATCTATTCCAACTCGGGCAACTTCACCACCACCATCGCGGTCTACCTGCTCACCGCGGGCTGGGGCACCACGGTCTCGCTGTCGTCGGGCAAGGATGTCTACATCCACTTCGCGGCGCCGGAGTTCACCAATGCCTTCCACAAGGACCCGCGCAGCCGCGCCGCGGTGATGTACGTCGAGCCCGGGGGCTACTACGAGCAGGACCTGGTGTTCGAGAAGCCCGTGGTGGCCTGCGTGGTCGGGCGCTGGAAGGACCGCCTGACCAAGGCCTGCGGGCATGCCGGGGCGATCGCCGGCAGCGGCGACAACGCCGCTGCCAAGGAGCGCTGGTTCAGGGAGAAGTTTGGCGTGGACGCCGTGTTCACGGCCAGTAACCCCATTTGCTCGGCCAAGGGTGCCGTGGTGACGAACATCGCCGACGTGCCAGCCGCGATGACCGCCGTCATGGCCCTGAACGGGCACAAACAGGACTTCGCACCCATCGGCGAGCTGTCCATGAAGTGCTGGTTCGCGGACGACACCGGCCTAACCCTGCCACCCGAGCTCGACGTGCGCCCGGTGGCCGCTGTGGAGCCCTACCGAACGCAGATCGAGGCGGTCAACCGACAGCTCGGCGTCATCCAGCCGCGCGAGAGCATGAAGGATGCCTCCGGTGCGTCCCTGATGGATCCGGTGACCCAGGTCACCCGCCTGCACGGCGTCAGCATCCTCGACCTGGCCACCCGGCCCTACGAGGACAACCTGGTGCTCGCAGTAGTGCGCGAGTATCCCGACGAGACCGGCAGCGCGCTCACCAACCTGGTGCTCAGCGCCTACGTCAATCTGGCCGGGACGCCCATGCTGGCCGCCGCAGAGGCCGCACGCGAGGCCGGCAACAGTCCCAACACGGCCCTGTGCGCCGCCGTGGCAATGATGGGGCCGAAGCTGCTGGACGGCGCACGGCGTGCCGTGGAGACGCTGCTGGCCCTTTTCCGGGAGGCTGGTCCGGGGGACCCGGCAGACCCGGGCATGGCCATCGACATTCAGCTCGCCGCCGCGGATGCGGACCAGACCCGGACGCTGATGACCGCCGCGCCCGATCCGCTGGCCGAGGCGATGCTGGCCGGTGCCCATGCCCGCGGGGCAGCGAAATCGGTCTTCTTGCGCTTCTTGGTCGGTCTCGGTGAGCGCCATGGGACCCACCCGACCGCAGATGCTGTCCTTGCTGCCGTCTGCTGCCACCTGGCCTGGAGACCCTTGCTGCACAAGCGCATCTCGGTCACGACCCTGTCCAACCTGCCGTGGCACCTGCGCATCGCCGCCGCCGTGGTGGGTGCGTCGGTGCCGCCGGAGCGCCAGACGCGGGAGACCTTCGGCGGCGTCCCCACGCGCGAGCTGATCGCCGGCTGGAGCTTCACCGAGACCGCCTATCTGGCCCTGCTGGCACGCCGACCGGACGAGGACGAGCGTTTCGCCTTCACCGTCCTGCTGGGGCTCACGGCCTCCAACGGACCCGGCACCATCTCTGCCCAAGGTGCCAAGGGTGCGGTGAGTGCGGACGGACCCGAGGTGCCGGAACGGGTTCAAATCAACAAGGCCTACGTCGGCTTCCTGAGCCACACCGGCTTCGCCCACGGCGGAAACGGCTTCGAGGCCATGCAGTTCTTGATCGAGCGCTTCGGCGGTCTCAACCTGGCTGACCCCGGCGATCCTGCCCATGGCCTGGACCTGGTGCGTATCGCTGCCGACTACGCCCTCGACTACAAGGCTTACAAGATCAAGGCGAAAGCTGCCGGTAACTTGTCGTACGCGAAGATCCCCTGTGTCAATCACCCGGTATTCAAGGGCAAGGATGTCAACCGAGACCCGCGGGAGGTCTATGTCCGCGACCTGTTCCGGAAGCGCAACAGCTACAACGTCTTCCACGAGTTCTACCACGAGCTTGTCCACGCCCTGGCCAGCTATGGCGTGAGCAGCAACGTCTATTGCGTCAACATCGATGCGGTCATCGCAGTCATTTTGCTCAAGATGCTGTGGCGACCCTACGTCAATGGTGAGATCGATGCCCAATGCCTCGAATACGGCGCCTTCACCACCTTCCTCTACGGTCGCGTCGTCGGCGAGGCGGCGGAGATCGAGGACCACGCAACCCGTGGGCGGAATATGGATACGCGAACCCCGGCCAGTCAGTGCAGGTTCGTGGGATGAACGTCGAGCTCTTACGGCTCCGCCCTGCGCGGTCGCATCTGGGGGTCTCGACGCACTCCGGGGGCATCACAGCCTGCAGGCGCAGATGCACCACGGGGCGATGCAGTTCAAAAAACCAGGCGGGCAGTGGCGGTAGGATTGGCAGCCGTCAGGGGCAATCAGCAGAGGAGACCGGGGGAAGATGGGACTCAACACGATCATCGTGCTGGCGTTGCTTGGGGTCGCTGGGCTTTACGCGATGCTGATCTACAACAACCTGGTCCGACTCAAGCACAACGTCGCCCAGAGTTGGGCCAACGTGGACGTATCCCTCAAGCAGCGCCACGACGAGCTGCCAAAGCTGGTGGACGTCTGCAAGCAGTACATGCGCTACGAGCAGGCGACCCTGGAGCGGGTCGTGCGGGCCCGCGGTGCGGTGTACGATGCGAGCAGTCGCGGCGATCTCAAGGGGCTGGGGGCCGCGGAGTCGGAGCTGCGCGCCGGGCTCGGACAGCTGTTTGCGCTGGCCGAGAGCTACCCCGAGCTCAAGGCGAACGAGAGCTTTCGGCATCTCTCCCAGCGGGTCTCCCAGCTGGAAGAGACCATTGCCGATCGGCGCGAGCTTTACAACAACAACGTGAACCTGAACAACATCCGCACTGAGCAGGTCCCGGACCTGCTCATCGCGCGTCTGTTCGGGTTCCAGGGGTTCGACCTGCTGGAGTTTGCCGAGGCAAGGCAGGATCCAGACATCGCCAAGCTCTTCGCATGATCGAGGCATTGCGCCTGTCCGCCGCGCGGGCCGACCCTGCTCATTTCTGGATCTTCGGGGCCGTGGTCGCGGTCTTGGCAGTCATCTTCCTGCGCCGGGGCCTCGACGCCTTCTGGCGCTTGAGAACCATCGCCGACACCCCGACCGCGAGGGTTCGCTCGGCCCCACAGGGCTACGTCGAGCTTTGCGGCCGTGCCCTCGCCCATGGAGCCCCGGTCACGGCCCCCCTGACCCGGATCGCTTGCGTCTGGTACCGGTTCAAGGTGCAGGAACGCCGCGGCAGCGGCAAGAACGCACGCTGGGTTACCCTGGATCAGGGGGAGGCAGACCGCCCCTTCCTCCTGGAGGACGAGACCGGCCGCTGCCTCGTGGAGCCGGCGGGAGCGGATGTCCACTCCCGGGCAACCGACAGCTGGTACGGGTCCCGGCGTCACACACCCAGACCGCAGACGTCCAGTTGGCTACAGCTCAGTCGCCGCTACCGGTTCTCGGAGGAGCGTATCCTTCCGGGCGAACCCGTCTATCTCGTGGGCCATTTCGAGACGCCGCGGCGCGGGCGACACAGGCGATCCGCGCCGACCCTTCATTATCTCGACCTACGGGGAAGGCACCCTGATCGGCCAGCTCCGGTTGCAGGCAGCCGCGGGAACGGCGGCATTCCTTGTCATGGGCTGCGGCCTCTTGTTCGCGCTCGCGGCGCGCCTGGCGCAGGGGTAACAGACGGTAGCGGAGCCTAAGAGCCGCTGTCAGGCCAGCTCTAGACGTTGGAAGCGCCGCCTTTGCTCCAGATCAGCCCTTGACGCAGATCAGCGGCTCGAGGCGGGCGACCTTCCGGGCCAGACCTGCGGCATCGGCGGCCTCCACCACCGCGCTGACGTCCTTGTAGGCCCCCGGGGCCTCTTCGGCGACCCCCCGCATGCTCGGGCTGCGGATGATGATGCCCCGGTGGGCCAGATCGTCGACGACCTTCCGCCCCTGCCACTGGCGGGTGGCGGCATGACGGCTCATGGCGCGACCGGCCCCGTGACAGGCGGAGCTGAAGGCCTGCCGCTCGCTCTCCTCGGTGCCGGCCAGCACGTAGGAGGCAGTGCCCATGGTGCCACCGATCAGCACCGGCTGCCCGGCCGCGCGGAGTGCCTCGGGCACGTCCGGATGACCGGGACTGAGCGCCCGGGTGGCCCCCTTGCGGTGGATGAAGAGCCTGCGCCTTCGCCCCGCCACCTCGTGCTCCTCGACCTTGCAGGTGTTGTGCGAGACGTCGTAGAGGAGATCGAGACGCGCCTCGGGATGGATATCGGCAAAGGCCTGGCGGGTCAAGTGCGTCAGGACCTGACGGTTGGCCAGGGCGCAATTGATGCCGGCCCGCATGGCGCCCAGGTAGCTCTTGCCGACCGGCGAATCGATAGGGGCGCAGGCGAGCTCCCGATCGG
>JARRNE010000189.1:0-8699 GCA_037385305.1 Chromatiaceae bacterium
CTCGGCCGCGGTGATCCGGGCGGATGATGAAGAAGCCCATGAACCCGAAACGGCCCCCATAAGACACGATCGACCCCCCGCCGATCAGCTCGCCGCCCAGGTCCGCAGCGATGAACCCTTCGGGGGCGGAGCGCAAAAATTTCTGACAGTGGGTCGAAACGCTGCCGTACCTGGCTCTCCGGAGCCGACCCAAAGCGGCCACTAAAGTGCCGCGATGGTTGAAACTGAGCATCCGTAGGAGTAAGGGCTCTATGCGGGCGAGGAAGCGCCTGCTGTCCCTGCGCGAGGGATATTCACCGCCACCGCGTCAGAAACGCGGGCAAGTGTCCTCGCGAAGTCCGACAGGCTGGTAGCGGGGTATCCGAGACCCGCTCAGATTGTTATCGTTGAAAGCTGCATAGGCGTACGTTTCCCGTCAATAACGACTACGCCGCTTTCGGTCACATGGTAGTGCTTCTTGTCCTCCTCGTGATTGTAACCAATCACCGAACCCTCTGGAATACGGACGTTCTTCTGCAGAACACAGCGGCGTAGCTTCGAGGTGCGTCCAATATCGCAGTTGTCGAAGATTACGCACGCCTCGATCTGGCATCCGGCATGAACGTAGACGTGCCGGCCGAGAACGGAGTCCCTGACGAGACCTCCGGAGATGATGCAGCCCCCGGAGACGACTGAATCAATAGCCTGTCCCCGACGATTCTCCTCGTCAAACGCAAACTTGGCCGGCGGATCGGGATAGCTAGCAGTGCGCAGCGGCCATTCGCGGTTGAACAGATTGAGCTCGGGCGAGATGGCGCGTATATCCATATTGGCCTCGTAAAAGGCATCGAGGGTACCTACATCCCGCCAGTAGGGATACTTGTCGGGGTCCTCGCCGGGGATCTTGTTCATGTTGAAATTGTAGGCAAACATCTCGGCCCGACCTATGGCCTTGGGCAAGATATCTTTCCCGAAATCATGGGAGCTCTCGGAATCCTCCTGGTCCTCCTCGATCATCTTCAAGAGCATGTCGGTGCTGAATACATAGTTGCCCATGGAGGCGTAGACACGGTTCGAATCGCCAGGCATGGTGGGGGCATCGGCCTTCTTCTCGTGGAATCCTATGATGCGCCCGCTATTCGTGGCCTCGATTACGCCGAAGTCTTTGGCGAACTTCTTGTCTGTGGGCAAGGCAGCAATGGTGACATGGGCACGCTTTTGCTGGTGATACTCGACCATCTCCCGGATGTTCATCCGGTAGATGTGATCGGCACCGAACACAACGATGATATCCGGAGCGGATTGCTCGATGAGGTTGAGGTTCTGGTGTATGGCATCGGCGGTTCCTCGGTACCACTCCTTGCCCTTGGTGCGCATCTGGGCCGGCACCGGAATCACGAACTCGTTCTTGAGAATGCCCCCGAACTGCCAGCCATCGCTAAGGTGCTGCAGAAGGGACTGGCTGCGAAACTGGATAAGCACGTAAATGGAGTAAATCCCGGAATTGACCAGATTGCTGAGCACGAAATCGACAATTCTGTACTTTCCACCGAACGGGACTGCCGGCTTGGCACGTTCACGGGTCAATGGGTATAGCCGCGTTCCCTCACCTCCGGCTAGAACAAAGGCAAGAACCTTGAGTTGCATATCTGCTCCTATGCTTTCGGGTGTTATCGATGCGGCGATCGCTGGGCTCGGTCCACAAGCACGGAGTGCCGTCCACAGCGAATCCGCAAATCCTCCGCCATGTCAGGTGTGGCATCCTAGACTACGGTGGCGCCGGTTCCCAGTGGCTCGACAGCGTACATTCCAGCGATGTCCTCTGTTGGCCGCAAGGCGACGATCGGCGGACGATCAAGGCACAAGACTTGACATTTGAGTGCCCTCACGACCCCGCTGCCACGGGGCCTCTCGTTTGGGAGCAGCGGGGGGAAAGGGCAGAATCATGTAGTTAATGGGGTTGTCCCCGGACCAGTCGATAGCTGGCGTGGCATGCCACACACTGCCTGCTGACCTCTGCCAACGCGCCCAGCGCCCGGGACAGCCCGCCGCTTACCGGTGCCTCCTGGGCGACCCGGGCAAATCGGCTCGCCGCCTGGTGCATGGTGGTGCCGATCGCCTGCATGCCCACGGGCATTAGGGCCGCCATGTGGCGGGCGCCGTGAAGCTCCAGGGAGCTCATGCCAAGCCGCTGCTCGGCGATGTCCGCTGCGTGCTCGTATTGGGCGGCGGCGAGGGCGGACTGGATCTCGGAGATGGCAGCAAGATGGTCGCGCATGTTCGCGCGCATGTGCGCCTGCATCATCGCGGGCATGCCCACGGGCTCGCGCCCGTCGTCGGCGCGACTGTTGGCAACGAAGAGCAGGACGGCAGCAAGGGACAGGACCAGCGTTCGCACCGCGGGCATCCAGAAAGGCAATCCACCGACGAAGAGTTCGGGATTCCGATAGGCCAGCTCGCCGCAAACGTCGCCGACACCGGGCTGGACGCTCGTCATCTCAGCCGCCTCACAGGTAATATCGCTGCGAGCCGCGTCGGGCCCCGCGAACCCGCCACAGGCGTTGTAGACATCGCTGGCGCCGGCGCTCGGCCGGCAAGGAAGAGTTCGTGGGCTGTGCTCCCTTTCAACAGGTGCCCGAATGCCCTTCCCAGCCGGCGCCAGGGTATCCAGGGCAAGACGCTCAGGGTCACGAGTCCGACCAACAGCCGTTCGGGAAGCAGCGCCAGCAAAGCCGCAAGCAGGTGAACGGCATCCCCTTTGCGGACCACCTTGCTCGAGCGGGCGGCGTACTTGACGAACTTGATTGCCCCAACCCTATCGAGCGTCCGTAGGCCCGCTCGACCGTAGGTGGCCGCGAGCTTGATCGTCTCGGCGCCCAAATCCCCCGCCGTCGAGCCCGCCTTGACGAAGGCCCAGCCGCCAAGCCGGTAGAGGACCGCAGTCTGCTGCCCAAAGGTGTCGGCCAGCAGCGCCATCCGGTGCAAGGACTTGGGACCCGTGGTATGGGCCAAGAGGTCGGCCCCGCGGCGTACCCGGGCGAGCTTGTAGAGGTCATCGAACAGCCCGCTCACCGTGTCCAGCTTGCCGGTCCGCCTGACCAGCCGGACACCTTTGACCAGCGCCCGGCCGAGCCAGTTGGGCAGCTTGCCGAGCCTCCTGGCTGCCTTCAGCAGGCTAACGCCACCCTTGACGGGAGTCGCGCCCCCGGCGCTCGCGATCTCCGCGGCGCTGGCCGCGAGGCCGATGCCGGAGAGTGCCGCGACGACCGCGTCGACCTGTTTATCCTGGCCCCAGTTGATCGCCTGGCGGGTCAGATCCCGAATGTCTCCGATGACCAGAAAGTCCGTGATGAGCGCCGCCGCCTGCCCGATGGCCTCGTCGCTTGTGCCTTCGAAGATCCCTTCGCCCAGTTTTTCACCCGAGATAGTCGGCCGCCTCCGCGTACCGCTGCCGTGCGACCAGGGCCTTTGTCTCGGGCAGGGGATCGACGCGACTGAGCGCCAGCACGGCGAGGCGGTCCTGCTGCCACAGCACCCCCGCCGCGACTGCGCCCACCAGCAACAACAACAGCTTCAGGGTCCGCATGAGCACCCGCAGCCTCCTGAACCGAGGCGTTTACTCATGCAACGCGGTGGGACCGGTGGACAAGGCGCCTGTCGGGTGGCTTGACTGTCGAAAGCACGACTCGTTACGAAACATCCGCGACCCCAAATCGAAGCTATTCATATACTGAATCCTGACGTCAAACTTCGGCCACGCTGATCCGTGGAGACCAGGCTGGCCATCTCTCCCATCTCCTCGGCCAGCAGCTCCATCAGGTCGTCCGGGGTGACGGTGCCGAAGGGGGCGCTGCCGCCCTTGCAGGGACTCCATCACCGCGACGTCGCCCGATGGGTAGCCCGGTGCCTCGATGTCCGTGCGCGTCATGGTGCGCGAGACGCTCAGGGAGCGACCCACGTCGATCGCGTCGAAGGGGAAGTTGCTGAAGACGCTCATAGCCGTAATCCATTGCGGAGCTTGGTCTTGGTTGCCGTATGACCACCGAGCAGGGCCCGGATGCGCCCGATGCGCTCCTCCTGGGCTGGGTTCACGTCGCCCCGGGGCAGCCGCGGGTCGGCGAGCAGACGCTCGAGCAGGGTGCGCAGCCGATCCCGATCCCCCGGCTCCCGGAGAAGCTGGGGGAGGGTCTCCAGTGCCCGCTCGGGCTCATACTGGACGATTATCTCCTGCTCGGCCCGTATTCGCCGCATCGCATCCCCGGACAGGTCGGGCAGCAGATCTCTGTAATCCCCGATCAGCGTCTCCTCGAGCTCTAGCCGCGCCAGCGGGATCGGGGTCCCGCGCCGAGCGAGGAGTGCGCCCACGCGCGCAAGCGCATCGGCAAAGCCGCCCTCCGCTACGGAGGCAAGCGCCTCGCGGACGAAGGGCAGCGTGCGCGGGTCCGGCGTCTTGGGGCTGCCCTCCTCCCCCGCCTTCTCGCCCGCGTCCATAGGGGTGAGGAAGAAGAGGTCCCCGCACACCTGGAAGAACAGTGCCTCGCTCAGGGCATCGCGGACGTCCCGGAAGAGATCCAGCGATCCGCTGGCGAGCTCCGACATCATCCATTCCAGCTGGCGGACCGGCTGCCCCGAGTCTGCCGGTTGGCGCTGGGCCTTCGCCGCCTCGGCCGGCGCCAGCCACCACACCCAGGGGTTCTCATCCAACAGTGCCCGGCGCCCAAAACCCAGGGGATGGAGCTCGCGCAGATCCAGCAGCTTTCGGCCCTGCGCCCGCATCCCGCCTGACCAAAGCCGCTTGCCGACGAAGAGGTTCTCGGCGATCCACTCGATCTCCTCGCGGTTGAGCAGACAGAACCCGCCCCACCAGCGCTCGAGCTCGCGGAGGATGCAACGCTGCGCGAGATCGGTGGCGTATTCCTGCCAACTCGCAAATAGCTCCCAGGGCGAAATCGGCCGGATCCAGAGCTCCTCGAGGTATTTGCGGTAGGCGGGCTGGATCCGGTCGTTGAATCGCTCCTGGGCCAGCTCCAGCCGCCGCTGAAGCACCTGGCCGACCTTGGTGGAGAGGTCGTAACTGCGTATGAGGTCGCTCGTGGGATCTCTCATAGGAAGACTCCGATAACCAGTGGGATCAATTCTTGCCGTTGAGATGCGGCCTCGCGGAATCCCTGCCCGTGCCCCCAAGGCGATCCCATGCCTCGTGCAGGCAGGCAATCAGGTGTTCGTCGGCGCGGGTCTGAACCGACTGCGCGAGTCGCTCATGCAGCCGAGCGTTGCTCCGGTAGGCCGCAAGCTCCCGTATCAGGAGTTCCGCGCTGGCGCGGTCGCCTTCCTCCACGACCGAGAGCAGCCATTCGAAGGCCTGATCGCTGCGATGAAGTACAGCGGCGCGCAGAAGCGCCCGGTCCGTATCCCGCTTGAGCGGCTGGGATTCCCATGCTTCGCGCAGCAGGTTCAGGGCCGTCTCCAGCCTCGATCCCCCAAGGGCCAGTGCTGTGAGCTCCCGCAGCACGGGGTCGGGGTCGTGCAGAAAGCGGGCGACGAAAGGGGGGGAGTCGTCGGCGGCGACCTGCAGCAGGCCGGCGAGGCACTCCCCGATCACGTCCGGCTCTGGGTCGCCCGCCAGCGCCTTTCCCCGCAGGACGGCCTCGGCGGCAAAGGGTTCGGTGCAGGCAATGGCCCGGGCAGCCCCGGCGCGGGCCCGTGGCTCCGGCTCGTAAAGCAGTGAGATCAGCTCGATCAGGGCACGCGGATAGGGGGTCGCCGCAAGCCCCATGGCGCAGGAGGTCCTCAGGTCGACGGCCGTGTCGACAGTGCCGCCCCACACGGGCTCCGGCTGACGGTACCCAATTCCGGCCAGGTAGAAGGTGACATCCTGGCTGTCGAGAGCGACCAGGGCCCGGGCGATCGCCCCTTTGGCAGTGCATTGGGGGTCCCTCTTCGCGGGCCTATCCAGAAATCGCCCGTAGGCCGCGATCAGCTCAGGTTCCAGGTCGTAAAGGAGGCGTTCACCGCATACCTCTGCCGCCCGCGCAACCACGAGACAATGGGGGTCCCGCAGGGCTTGCTTGGTCGCATCCCGCAGGCCCGAGGCATCGCCGGCCTCGCAGCGGCCACGGTAAGCCTCCAGCCGCTCGCGAGCTGTGCTGCCAGGTTGCGGCATCAACGCGCGACCGTTGGAGGCGACGTGCCGTGTCCGCGTCCGCTACGGGCCACCAAATCCCGGTAGGCGTGCCAGGTCGCGTGGCCGACCAGGGGCATGGTCACGATCATGCCAAGGTACAAGGTGCAGGCGTCGATGCCGAGCATGGGCGTCAACGGAAAGAAACCGGTGCCCAGCGGTGGAACGATGAAGAAAAGCCCCCTGGGCATCAGGCCCAGCGTGAGCGCGTGGCGGCGGCGAGGTCCTTCCAGCCTTTGGCGAGCCACTCCCTCGGGTGGTCCGGTGTGATCTGGTTGACGGCAAGGGCGGTACTCTGCCAGGGGGCGGCACCGGCTGAATCGGCCATGGCGGCATACTCCTTTGGTCATATCGGTGGCGCTCTCAAAAGTCAGGTTGCTGGTGTCATTGCCGCCTTCCTGGGCACAAGAGGCGCGGCTATTGCTCGTGGGTCTTGCGCCCCACTGGAGACGGCGGTTACAGGCGCGTGGGGATCTATTAGCACAATGGCGGCGCAATGGTCTACCAGCTGGTGCAACAGTGCGAGATTCTGACACCGTCTCTGGTAGGGTCCGTGCAGGTAGTAGGCGTCTTCCACGGACGCTTCCACGAGGCTGCGGATGGCGAGTCCAAAGTTGGTGGATACGGCCAACACGCGGACCGCGGCCCGCACGGGGGTTGTCCGGAGTAATCAGTTTCTCGAAGCGGTCGAATATTCGGGAAACAAGGCCATCAGGCCAGTTGACTTGGATGTGGGCGAGCGCTCGACTGGATCGAGAGGGAAGGGTTAGGAGCTCGGGAGGTTACCCGACAGTCCGTGCGAGCCAGATAACAATCGCCGGGTCTCCGGCCCTTTGTATCGGCACGGCCTTGGGTGTGAGGGAAACGGTCATGGTGGCCGCGACTTGGATTCTCCGGGGGTGGGGGGCCGGCGCCATGCCCGTTAGCTTAGCACCGGCACCCTCTACGGGGCCTGTGGCGCGAGGTTTCGGAAGATGCTGATCTACCTCCATGGCCTCAACAGCTCCGGTCTTTCCTACAAGGCAGGCGTGCTGCGCGAGCGGCTCCTTCCCGTTGCGGTGGTATCCCCTTCCTATCCCGCACACCGGCCCGAGGCCGCGGTGAGGCAGCTTTCAGACCGGTTCGGGGAGCTCGCTTCCAAAGGCCCTCTCGCGGTCATCGGCAGCTCCATGGGGGCCTTTTACGGCCAGTTTCTGGCCCGCCGCTTTCCCGTGGCGGATCTGTTCATGATCAACCCGGCGCTGCAGCCATGGACCCTGTTGCCGCAGCTCGAGGGCCAGACCCTGACGACGGCAGCCGGCGAGACCTACCGGGTGACCAAGGAGCTGGTCGAGCGCACCCGCGCCTACGAGGTCGAGTATCCTTGTGACGGCGTGCCGACCACGCTCTTCCTCGACACAGGCGACGAAGTCATCGACTACCGAGTCGCCGAGTCCCTCTATCGAGACTGCGGCCGCCTGTTCGTCTTTGAGGGGGGCGACCACGCCTTCCAGCACCTGGACGAGGCGATCGTAGTGATTCGCGAGCGGCTGGCGGGCTCGAGCAGCCCGGCGGGGGAGAGCGGCTGACCGGGAGCGGAACCAGGCAGATGGCGGGTCGTCCGCCCTGTTGGTCGGAAAGCAGGTCGCGAGCCACGTTTCCACGTCGTGCCTCTTCTAGCCTTGCCCTTTTCAGCGGGATTCCCTCCACCGCGGCCGTCGTATCTCGGCCGTTGGTCCCCACTGGCCCATGCCTTATCATTCGGGTACCAAGTCCGCGGCGATTTTGTCCAATGTGCCGGAAACCAAGCGCGAGCGCCCTCTGCCTAGCGGCCATGACATCAGCGCCACCCTCGGAGAATGTGAGTCGCTGCCACCATGGCCGTGTCCCTCACCCCGCCCTCTCCCAGGGGGCGAGGGGGATTCGGAGCGCGCTATGCGCGACTTTCACGGTAATCGCATTGTCGATCTGTGGCTGTGGCGCTATCGCGGAGTCGCGAAAGGCCGACGCCCTGGATGCAGCGCTGAGCTCGTATCGCACCGCTATCCGCTGGGGCCACTACGAGCTGGCCTACGGGCTGGTCGCGCCGGATCATCGCAAGGGCGTGCCCGCCAACATCAAGGACGTGGAGGTCACCAGCTACGAAGTGGTCCAGCCGCCCCTTATCGGGAAGTCGGATACGGCAACCGAGATCGTGCACATCCAGTATGTGCTCCGGGACACCCAGCGGGTGCAAGCGCTGACCGATCGCCAGCTGTGGCGGTACGATCCCAAGGACAACAGATGGTGGCTCGAGTCGGGATTGCCGGACTTCGAATAGCCGTAAGGAGGCACAGGCGTCCCCTAAGCTGCGTCTCTGTCCTGGTGCGGGGTCGGGTGCTCCCGGGAGCAGCAGCGTGGCGGTCAGCACCTTTGAGCAAGGCCATCCCGATTGCCCCTGATGTGTCCCCCGAGACCCGACCCTTGACGATTCTGCTCGGCTGCGACGTCCCCATTCGGCAGGATGTGGCCGATGCCGGTCTCCCGGTCTAAGGGCGCCGGCGGCGGCGCCGGGGGTACC
>JARRNE010000190.1:0-5377 GCA_037385305.1 Chromatiaceae bacterium
ACACCAGCGAGCTGGCGCCCACGGAGGCCGCTCAGGAGATCCTTCTGTATCTGTTCAAGGAGGGTTATCTGGACGAGGAGGGATGAGCTGGGGAAGCGCTGCTCCAGTCGGCGTCCGACCGCAGGTATGCAATGAAAGCAACGGGTTGCAAGGTTACCGTGAAAGTGCGCGCGGCGCACTCCGAATAGCCCTCGCCCCTTGGGAGAGGGCCGGGGTGAGGGAAACGGCCATGGCGGCAGCGACTTACATTCTCCGGGGGGCCGTGACGGTTAGCGCGGGAAAGGCAGGACTGGTCAGTGCGTCCCGAGCCCGCCACCCTGACTCAGGTCAATGCCGGCCAGCTCGGGAACGGATACACTCTTTCGTGGCCGTAATGGTCGTTTCCGTGGAAATGCGCTAGCTGGCGGGCGATCGGATCTATCATTCCTTGCCTCCGAATGAGGATCCGGTCCCCGCGCCTTTTCTCCCCCCTTTCCCAATCCCCGCGCTTCGATGATCGCTGCCCAAGGAACCGGAGGCCGGGTCGGTGTTGCCCATCCGTTTCGGGTGGATACATCCGCCGCGAAGGCGATCCGCGGGGTCCTCGACGTGCTTACCATCAGCGCCGGGATCGCGGTGATCGCAAAGGACACTTGGACCGCTTTCAAGGGCCGACGGGCGTTGAAGGCTCGAGCGGCCGGTCCATGTGGTCTGGACCGGCGAAGACGACACCCGCCACGACTTCTATAGCATAGTCGTTCCATGTGACCGACGGCGCGACGCCGAAGGGGGGGCGGAAAGACAAGCAAGGCGGCATGAGATTTGACAAAAATCGCCTTAGTTCTTGGCGGCGGCTTGGTTGTCCTTGGACGCCGGTACCGGGGACTGTGCCTTAGGCACGGTGGGGGCCGCGGGTGTCTTCACCGTGGTCCCGTAAGGCATCATGAAGGGGTGCGGGTAGCCGTAGCGGTGCAGCCGGGCGGCCAGCTGCTCGCGGCGCTTACTCATCGCCTCGATCGCCTTCTCGCGGCGCGCATTTGACTCCTTCATCACCTTGGCGCGGTAAGACTCCATCGCCTTGTAATGGTCCCTGACAAAGGCTGGAAGGGCAGGCTCGGCGACGTCCATGGGCGGCATCCCGGGCATGTCCATGCCGTAGGGTTCCGGCATGGCCGGCATCATCGGGATGTCCGTTCCGAAAGGCCCGGTCATATCCGGCTCGGGCATCTCCCCGAACTTGGGGCTCTCGGGCATCTTCGGCGCCGCTGCGAAGGGGTCCGTGCCCCACGGATCGGCAAAGGATGGCTCTGGCCCCATCGGGCCGTATGCGGCGTCAAACGGATTGACGCTCCAAGGCCCGGCAGAGAATGGATCTGCAGCCCCGGCTCCGGCGAAGAATGGGTTGGCCATCATGGGGTCGTAGCCTTTGTCCTTCATCTGCTTGGCGATCTCAGCCCGCCGGGCGGCCATCTGCTCCGCCATCTTGCGCTGAGCGGCCATCATCTGCTCCATGGCCTTCTTCTGCTGATCGGCCATTGCCTTCTGCTGATCGGCAGTCAGTCCTGCGGTGCCGTAAGGGGTGTAGCCCGCGTAGGGGCCGTAGGGACCGCCCCACCAGGCATTGGCGGTGAGGGTGGCGGCGGCGAGCGCGGCGGCGGCGAGGGTCAGGATTGTCTTCATGTTACACACCTTAGAATTGAGAGGTTAGCGGTGAACAACGGCTATGCATCCCTGTTTGGCGGATGCCTGTGGCGAAGCCCGAGTGCTCCGCCAAGGTCTCACCGACGTGTCTCCGTGACGGGTCTCTGGGCAATCACTTGGGGCCTATCGAACGGGAAGATGTACGGATAGCTCCAGCCGTAATAGCTGTGGCCTGGCGGCCCGCCTTTGTCACGGTATCCCAACGATGCGGCGAGAGATCCGCTCTGTTGCCCCGCCGCCAGGACCTGGCTCTCAGTGTCGGCCTGAAGGCTCATCCCGTCCCGCCACGCGAAGGTCGAGCCGATCCACACGCTCGTTGTTCCCGCAGCGGCGATGAAGGCAGCTGTTGTGGCCGCGGCAGCGAAGCGGGTCATCTTGTGCCCCTCTCAGGATTGTTGTTGGACCGGCGGCGATACGGCTTGCCGCTACAGGGTGTTAGTATATTAGAAACTACTGAACAAGCAATTAGAAATAACTATGCGACCCCCGTGGCTAAATAGTTTGTTCTAGGGAATC
This sequence comes from Chromatiaceae bacterium, assembly GCA_037385305.1. GTDB lineage: Bacteria > Pseudomonadota > Gammaproteobacteria > Chromatiales > Chromatiaceae > JARRNE01. The sequence continues at coordinate 2,197 of JARRNE010000190.1, forward strand.
GCGGCGCGTTACGAGCGACCGCGGAGACGCACCGACGAAGACCACCAAGCCCAACAGGGCGGGATGCCCGCGGGCTGTCGCGTTAGCAGCTCCACGTGCTGCCCCCGGACCACATCCTCGTTCTCCGCCGGTCAGAGGAAGTCGGGCAGATGTTTGCGTATGGTGCCCCCGTCCTTGGTCGCCAGGTTCTTGTCCACCTCTCCCGCCACCAGCTGCCGCAGAGCGGACGACTGATGCTTTCTCAGCAGGCCGAGGAAGGTGGGTGCCGCGACCACATAGAGCTTCTGGAAGGAGCCGGAGGTGCGCGCGGATTCGAGCGCGCTGCAGACCTCCAGTGCGAAACGCTCAGCCCCGTCTTGCTTGCGGGCTGACTCGGTGCCGAATCCGTGAGCACCCGTGCCGGGGTTGTGGTCGCAGCCGCTCTTGTCCGTCACGAGGTCTCCCTCGTGCAGGCGCGCCTCCGGATAGGTGAGGTCCCGGATCTCTGTGAGGGGGCTTGCGGCCTTTTCCGCAGAAAAGAACCTTGCACGGCAGTTGTCGGCGACTAGGACCCAAATTGTCATGCTGTCGTCCCTTTTCCCGTTGTAAGACCTGAAGACAGGCAGAGTGGCGATCCGCCTTTCAGTGTAACAGCCTGGTAATCCCACGGGGAACGAGGGTGCCAGCTAACGGCCATGGCGTCAGCGCCACCCTATATAATGTAAGCCGCTGCCGCCATGGGCGTTTCGCTCACCCCGGCCCTCTCTCGGAGGGCGAGGGGGAGTCGGAGCGCGCTATGCGCGACTTTCACGGTACCACGGCTGCTGTCAGCCGTCGCAGGCACTCGAGGTAGGCCGTCTCGTCCGGCTTACGGCCGGCCCTTTGGGCCTCCCACAGGCCGAGGGCCAGGCAGTCCATCATCTCGTGCTCGGCCTGGTGTGTGTCCGTCGCTTTCGCCGTGATGCGCTGGTAGAGGGCGCGCACACCGGGGGGCCGGTCGGTCGTGATCTGCTCGAGGATGGCGAGGTGCAGGCCGAGGTGGAGGAACGGGTTTGTCTGCCCTGCTTCCGGGGGGAAGTCCTTGTCTTCAACAACATCTGCATCAGTCAGGGTGCCGTGGTACTCCGGGTGCTGGCGCACCACTTCGGCGATCTGCCGCTCCAGGGCCTCGAGGGGCTCGCCGGCGCAGGCCTTTTTCCATGCGTCGATGAAGAAGCGGCGCATGCTGCTGCGATCCGAGGTGAACATCGGGGCACGAAAGGATGATGGACGCGTTATGCCAGAGATCGGATCGGTTTTGCTCGGGTCAAGAGGCGGCGCCGGTGGCAATGCTCGCTGGGCGATCGAAGCAGGACTGCCTCCGCCCGTTCCTAGCCGCTGGCCCCTGCCGCCTCCGACGTCTTGTCGGGGAACTCGCACAGGTCCGTGATGATACAGACGGGGCACCGCGGTCGCCTTGCGGTGCAGACGTAACGGCCATGGAGGATGAGCCAGTGGTGGGCGTCCTTCAGGAACTCCCGCGGTACCAATCGGAGCAGGCGTTGCTCCACCTTTAGCGGCGTCTTGCCGATGGCGATGCGGGTGCGGTTGGCGACGCGAAAGATGTGGGTATCAACCGCCATGGTGGGCTCCTCAAAGGCGGTGTTGAGGACCACATTGGCGGTCTTGCGCCCAACCCCGGGCAATGCCTCGAGGGCCTTGCGGTCTCTCGGTACCGCTCCTCCGTGCTCCTGGACGAGGATCTTGCAGGTCCGGATGATGTTCTTGGCCTTGCTGTTGAAGAGGCCGATTGTCCGAATGTGGCGCCGCAGGGCCCCTTCCCCAAGGGCGAGGATCGCCTGTGGGGTGTTGGCAACCGGAAATAGTCCGGCAGTGGCCTTGTTCACCCCCTTGTCGGTGGCTTGGGCGGAGAGGATGACGGCGACGAGCAGCTCGAAGGGGGTCGAGTAGGCGAGCTCCGTAGTCGGCGTCGGATTCGCGGCCCGCAACCGTTCGAAGATCGCCTGCCGCTTCTGGCTGTTCATGGCCGGCAAGGATAGGGCCAGGGAGTGGCCGCGCCAAGCGCCTTGCAAGATAGGAAATACTGTATAAAATCACAGCTGTCTTCTGTCTTCTGTCTTCTGTCTTCTGGGCTCATGACCCACGAGCTTACGCCGCGTCAAAGCCAGCTCCTGGGGCTGATCCGGCGCCATATCCAAGAGACCGGGCTTCCTCCCACACGGGCGGAGATCGCCCGGGCGCTCGGCTTTCGTTCGGTCAATGCCGCTGAGGATCACCTGAAGGCATTGGCTCGGCGGGGGGTTATCGAGCTGCTTCCCGGAACCTCCCGCGGCATCCGTTTGACGGAAGCGGGGGAGGATGAGCTCTCCCTGCCGGTGGTTGGACGGGTGGCCGCCGGCAGCCCCATCCTCGTGGAGGCACATATCGAGGATCACCACGGGATCGATCCCAATCTGTTCAGGCCGCGGGCAGACTATCTCCTGCGGGTTCGGGGGAGCAGTATGCGGGATGCGGGCATCCTGGACGGCGATCTGCTGGCGGTCCATCGGACCCCTGAGGCCCAGAACGGCCAGATCCTGGTGGTACGGCTGGAGGATGAGGTGACGGTCAAGCGCTTCCGGCAGCATGCCCGATGGCCGCATCGAGTGCGGCTCTTGCCTGAGAATCCAGCCTTTGAGCCCATTCAGGTCGACCTGCGCACTCAGAACCTGGTGATCGAGGGGCTGGCGGTGGGGGTGTTGCGGCTGGGGCTGGGGACGCCGAGGAGAGTGTGACGAGCGATGGGCTTGGATCGGCTTCTCAATGCACGTCACGACCTGTGGCGGGGCAGGGCGATATCGGCCGCCATCCCTGCTGGCTTATCCACCGGTTTTGCCGCCCTGGATGCCATCCTGCCCTGGCGGGGCTGGCCGCCGGCGGCCCTGAGCGAGATCCTGAGTGACAGGCCGGGGGGTGGGCTAGCCCTTTTGACTCCGGCCCTGGCACGGTTGAGCGCAGAGGCGCGGTGGCTCCTGTTTCTCGACCCCCCATTCATTCCCTTTGCCCCTGCCTTGGCGGCATCGGGTGTAGAGCTGACCCGTCTGCTGGTGGTGGGGGGTGGAGAGGCGGCCTGGGCTGCGGAGCAGGGTTTGCGCTCGGGTGCCTGCAGTGCCGTGCTCATCTGGGGTGGGCGGTGGGGAATGGCGACCCTGCGTCGACTGCA
>JARRNE010000190.1:5463-13711 GCA_037385305.1 Chromatiaceae bacterium
GCGCGGCTGAAGCTGTCTTTGCCGAACGTAGGGGGCCGAAAATCGCAATTTTCCGGCCCCGCGTCGCATAAGCCCAAGGACGGGCTTTTGCGACAACCTCTCTGATGGATAGGGGCGGTGTCCGTGCGCTGGCTGGCTATCCATCTGCCTGCTCTGCCTCTGGAGGTCTACGCACGCTCCCTGCAGGTAGAGGTTCCGCTGGCCGTGAGCCAGCAGGACAAAGGAGAAAAGATCCTACTGGGCAACCGGCGGGCCACAGCGCTTGGAGCTCGTCCCGGAATGCCGGTGGGAGCGGCGCGAGCCCTGGCCGCAGATCTCAAGATCCTGCCCCGTAAGCCACGCGCGGAGCATGCCGCCCTCACAGGGCTGGCCGCCTGGTGCGGCCGATTCACCCCCGAGGTCAGTCTGGAGCTACCCAACGCCCTGGTGCTGGAGGTGGCCGGCAGCCTGCAGCTGTTCGGCGGGGCAGAGGCACTGCTGGAGCAGGTTGCGAATGGAGTCGATGGGCTTGGGTACCAGGCCTCGTGCTGCCTCGCCCCGACCCCGGGCGGAGCCTTGGTATTGGCGGCCTGTGGTCACCGGGGGGTGATTGCCGACCTGTATGCCCTGCGCACGGCCCTGGCGGGACAGCCGCTGGCGGCCCTGGGTTTCGGCAGGCAGGGACTCGAAGACCTGCGGCGCATGGGCCTGCGCCGGATTGGGGAGCTGCTGCGGCTCCCCCGCGCGGGACTCGCCGAGCGCTTTGGCGTGGAGTGTGTCCAACACCTGCTGCGGCTCCTGGGCGAGGTGCCTGCCCTGCGTCCCCGCTTCGAGCCGCCGGTCTACTATCGGGGACGGATCGAGCTGCCGGCCGAGGTGGTGCGCGCCGATGCCCTGATCTTTCCCTGTCGGCGTCTGCTCGAGGAGCTGGGAGGTTTCTTGATAGGCCGCGAAAGCGGGGTGCAGCAGCTCACCTGGCACCTGCACCATGAAGAAGGGGAAGAGACCCGGTTCATCCTGGGCGCAGGGCGGCCGCAACAGGATCCCCAGCTTTGGTTGGAGCTGCTGAGGGAACGCCTGACGCGCCTGTCCCTGCCGGCGGGTGTGCGGGCACTGACACTCGGTGCCCGCGACCTGCAGCCGTTGTCCTCTGCCGATCAGGAGCTGTTTCCCGAGCTTGTCAGGCGCCGGCCGCCGGACACCCGCCTGCTCGACCGGCTGAGGGCGCGGCTGGGTGATGAGGCGGTGCGCGGACTCGCTCTGGCGGCGGATCATCGTCCGGAGCGGGCGTGGCGCTGGTGTGTCCCCGGGGAGGCCGGAGTCGGCCGCGGCCGTTCGGACCGTCCCTTGTGGCTGCTCGCCGAGCCGCTGCCCCTGCAGGTCCGCAATCGCAGGCCCTGGTGGGATGGCGAGCTCGATCTCGGGGTCGAGCGGGAACGGATCGAGACGGGCTGGTGGGACGGCCATGAGGTGGCCCGGGATTACTTCGTTGCCACCACGACAAGGGGCGAGCGGCTGTGGATCTATCGCGATCTCAATGGTCGCCGGAGGTGGTTTCTGCACGGGCTGTTTGGGTAGCGCTCATCGCCTTAACAGCTCTCGCCCGTAGACCAGCGGCAGCCGGCGGTCTATTGGCCGCAACAAGAAGCCCGCCGGGAGGCGGGCTCTTCAAGGAGCTCGACGACGGCATTCAGCCGAGCTCGTCCGCGCCGATCTGCTGCATCAGCCCAAAGCTCTTCACGAAGGGACCGGCCATGCGGGGATCCTTGATCATCGATTTATAGTCGCCCTGCTTGAACTTCAGCTTGCCGGTGGCATAGGCGGTGCCCAGGCCCATCATTCCGATGCCCTTTTCCACCCACTTCAGCCAGTCCTTCATGTCGGCCCGCATGTCCCAATCCGGCGCTTCCCCGTTCCAGTCGCCGGCACGCACGCACACTCCGTTCTCGACCACAAAGACACCGCGAGGGTTCTCCTCCTCCTTGAAGCCGCAGGCAATAACGGAGTTGAACCCGATCTCGGCCAGCTTGTCCTTGACTTCCGGCTCGTTGTTCCAAGCATTCATCAGCTCTTTCATCCAGGCGTCGGAGAAAAGTGCGGCCATGTTCTTGTGTCCTCCAGTCATGCGGTTGCAGGTGCCGCCGGGCGCGGCTCAGTAACGGCGGTTCGGGTCTTGGGGGGTGGGGAATTGACACCGCCCCTCTGGCCCTGGGATTCTAACAGGAAGCGCCGAAAAGCATATCTATAACCGCACGGAGTCGGCCCGAACGGGGTCTTGTCCCGAAGCCCCTTGGGTTCAGGAACAGGTGAGGGTGATACCGCCGGACGCGAGGTATTGTGCCTCCTGCTCCAGCTCGAGCTGGGTGAGGGGGTGCTGCTCGATCCACCCGTCCGGAAAGCGCAGCAGCAGGCTGTCTCCTTCAACGCTCAGCAGGGGCTGCGGCTTGGCTGCGGGAGAGCGGCTGCGATGCAGCAGCACGGCGAGGCGGAGTATGACACATAGCCTCCGCGTGCAGGCCTGAGCGCCGCCCGGCAGGGAAGCGAACTCCTGAACCGGGAACCTGCGGCGGTGACCGAGGACGAGGGCCGCGAGCACAGCCTGCTCCTGCCGGGTGAAGCCGGAAAGGTCCGCGTTGCGCAGGACATAGCCACCGTGCTTCTGATACTGGCTATGGGAGACCATGAGCCCCAGCTCGTGTAGTCGGGCCGCCCAGCCCAGCATGATGGAGTGGTTGGGGTGGTCCAGAGACCAGGGGCCTGCCAACTGCCGATAGAGGGTCAATGCGGTTGCCTGGACACGGGCGGCGTGCCCCCGGTCGATGCCGAAGCGGCGGCTCAGCGAGCTGACGGTGCGTTCCCGCACGTCCTCATGCTGTATGCGCCCCATCACCTCGTAGAGGAGGCCTTCCCGCAGGGCTTCGTCCGAGACCTGCATGTGCTCCACCTCGAGGGCGGTGAACACGGAGCGCAGGACAGCGACTCCACCGGCGAACACCGCTCGGCGCTCGTCCGCCAGCCCCTTGAGGTCGATATCCGAGACCTTGCCGTAGGTAATGAGGGCATCCCTGAGCCTGCGAAGCGAGTGCGCCGAGATCCCGTCATCGCACCACCCCTGGGTCCGGACCACGGTAGCAATCGCCTTGATGGTGCCCGAGCTGCCCACCGCCTTGGTCCAGCCGGCCCGGCGGAACAGCTCGCGAACCGGGCGTACCTCCATTGCCCCGGCGAGCTCCGCCTTGTCCATGAGCTTGGCCGTTATCTTGCCGTCGGGGAAATGCCGGTTGGACATGCTCACGCAGCCCATATGCAGGCTCTCCCGCAGCCCTGGCGTGAAACGTTCGCCCACGATGAGCTCGGTGCTGCCGCCCCCGATGTCCACCACCAACCTGCGCTCTGTGCCGGCGGCGAGCCCGTGGGCGACCCCGAGATAGATCAGCCGTGCCTCCTCTCGACCGGCGATGACATCGATGGAGTGCCCGAGGGCCGCCTCCGCCCGCGCAACGAACGTGGATCCGGGACGCAGCTGCCGCAGCGTATTGGTCCCCACGGCTCGCACGCTGTCGCCGGGCATGCCCCGCAGCCGCTGGCCGAAGCGCTCAAGGCACGCCAGGGCGCGCTCCGCGACCTCAGGGGCCAGATCCCCGTCCCCTTTGAGACCTTCGCCGAGGCGGACCATCTCCTTCAGCCGATCAATGACTTGGAGATGGCCGTCCTGGATCCGAGCCACGATCATGTGAAAGCTGTTGGAGCCCAGATCGACGGCCGCGACCGCCTCCGTGAAGGCGACTTCGGCGGCGAGGGCAGTCTCGGGGGGCATGAGATCTCCAGCTGAATGAAGCTCGAAGATGGTATCAAAACTACCTGAGTCCGGCCGGACGGACCGCCGAGCCCGACGGGCGCCGTCCACATCAGGCTGTAGCGGCGAGGCCTTGGGATGTTGGATACCGGACACGGGGTCCGGTGACGACGGTAATGAACGGTTTGTGGAGGGTACCCCGCCCGTAGATGGGGACACAGCGGCCTGCGATGCCCGCCGACGGATCGAGCTGCTGCTCCCTTCCCGCTATGCGCACCTCCAGCGGCCCGCTGGTGTCCAAGTGCACATCCCTCTGTGGGAAGGCGATGCTGATGTTGGCTGCCGCGAACTTGTCGTTGATGGCCTGACGCAGCTCGCTCGCGACCGACAGCCGATAGTCGAGGGACTCGAGGTAGCAGCGCAGGATCAGGTTGAGGCTGTTGTCACCGAAGCCGTCGAAGGTCACAAAGGGCGGCGGGTCGGGGACCACGCGCGGGTTCTCGCTCGCTGCCGCGGTGAGTAGACTCAAGGCCTTCTTCACATCGCTGCCGTACGCCACTCCCACGTTGACGATCACTCGGTTGAGCTGATCGGAAAGGCTCCAGTTGAGCAGTCGGCCGGTGATGAACTCCTTGTTGGGCACCAGGAGTTCCTGCTTGTCCCAGTTGCGGATGGTGGTTGCGCGAATTCGGATCCTGGATACGACGCCAGTCGTATCCCCGATGGTGACGATATCACCGACCCGCACCGGGCGCTCCAACAGGATGATGAGGCCGCTGATGAAGTTGGCAACGATCTCCTGGAGACCGAATCCGATACCGACACCGAGGGCGGCCACCAGCCACTGCACCTGGCTCCAGGAAAATCCGAAGGTGGTGAATACCACAAGGGCGGCGGCGGCCGTGATCGCATAGCCGGTCAGCGTCTTGACCGCGTAGCGGCTGCCCGGGGACAGGGACATGCGCTGCAGCAGCAGGATCTCCAGGAGGGCGGGCAGATTGCGGCCTGCCACGATGGCGAGAAACAGCACGATCAGCACCAGAATCATGTCGGCGAGGGTCACGGGCACTATCTTCTGCTCGCCGTTGACCGCCGCGGTGTGGTGCCAGAGCGCGATCTCCCGCAGAAAGCCGAACGCGGGGAGGACATCGCTCCAGGTGACCCACAGACCGACCGCTCCTCCGAGGAAGAGGAGGGTTTCGATGAGCTTGCGGGTGCGCTCGTCCAGGGACGCAAGGTCCGCCAGCGGCTCATCCAGCTGAGGGATGGCGGACGTCAGGTCCTCGTCTCCGCGGGGTTGCTCTTGAACGGCCCGTGTAGCGCGCCGTGCGAGGGCGCCCTGCAGGGCCAGCCGGCGGCGGGTGAGCCCCAGCCAGCGGAGGATGAGCTGGTGGATCACGGTCAGCGCCAGCACCAGGTACATCGAGCTGACGAGGGACTTCAGCAGGGTACCGGCGGTATAGAGATAGCCCGCAAGCGTGAGCGCGATCAGCGCGACGGGTGCCGCGATGGCGACGGTGTACCAGAAGTACCGTGACCGATTGAGCCAACCTTCCGGATACGCCTGCAGCAGGTTCCGCAGGGCCCCCTGCCGGGGGTGCAGCACACGTGCGCAGAACACCCCGAATGCCGCCAGCAGCAGGACCAGCGAGAGGCGTCCCAAGCTGCCGTTATAGGCCGGGTCCGGATGATAATAGACCGCGCTCGCCACGAACCCGACGGGGACCACGACGAAGATCAGTCGATCGAAGCTTCGGCGCAGGGTGGCAAGGACGGGCCCGGACCAGCGGAAGTGGCGATCGGCGACGCCACCCGGCATGCATATGACCCGGAAGGCGCGCAAGTAATACAGGGCGACCGACACCGAGAGGGCGCCGTAGCCGACGCATTTGGTGAAGAGCGTCGCCTCCAGCGAGGAGTAAAGCTGCCAACCCAAGAGGGCGAGGATGAGGGGATAAGGGGCGGCAAGGACCAGCGACAGACCGAGGCCTTGCAGCGTGTACAGGAAGCGATCCGTCCGCACCCGGCGCAGTGGTGTCTCGGTGGAGCGAATCGCGGCGCGCAGGGTGCGGGAGCTCCACAGCAGGATCCCAGCAGCCAAGGCGATGAGCCAGAACAGGGCCGAGTGGGCGCTCTCGTAAAGCAGAATCTTGCCGACCTCCATCCAGTTGCCGGGAGAGACCATCCAGGCGACAGCGCTCGGCAATGCGACGACCGTCCCCAGGCTCAGGGTCAGAGCGCTGCGCACCCATAAGAGACGCTCTGACAGGAAGTCGTCATAGGTCTGAATTGTGTCGACCAGCTGGCTTGATGCGTAATCGAGCTCGCCGAGGGAATTGAGGTAAGCCTCGAGGGTCGTCAGCGCCTGCTCCACCAGGTCCACCAGGTCCTTGCGTGCCTTTGCCAGCTGCCGCAGCTGGTCTTGGACCGCTTCACGCGCGTCGGCCGGCACCCCCGCCGAGAGGCCCTCGACGTAGGCGTCTATGTCGCGCAGCTGGTGCTGCTCCTCGCCCAGTCGAATTTGCCGCAGGGTCGCGTCTGCGATCTCCTGCTCCCGCTTTGCCGCCGCCTTTTTCAGCGGACGCATGTCCGGAAGCTGGTTACGTTGGTCGATGAGCACCCGGCCAAGGGCCTGAGAGAGGCCGGCAATCTCCAGGCGCTGGCGGGCGCTGCGGTACTCGTCGCTGATCCGCTTTGTTTGCTGGTCGATCTGGATGCGCTGGTCGTCAAGCCGGCCCGTCTCTGTGGTAAGCACGGTGATCTCGTGGGTCAGCGCCGCGTTGCGTTGCGCCAGCTGCTGGACCAGCGGATGTTTGCCTTCGGCCTGGCGCTTCGCGTCCTCTGCGGCTGCCTGGGCCTCTTCCGCCTCGGCCGTGCGCCGCGCGTTCACCTGGTCCTCGAGCTTGCGCTCTTCAGCCCTCAGCGTCTTGAGGTCCGCGGCGGCCTTGTCCCGCCGGGCCTCGAGCAAATCGGTCCTCACCGTCTGGCTCAGCAGCTCCTGATCCAACATGTGGACTTCGCTGCGGAGCTCGCGTTGGTGGGATTCCCGCGCCCAGCGCTGCGCCTGGGTGACCAGCGGCGACTGGTTGTCGGAGGACGGCAGGGCCATCTGTGCTTCGAGGTCATCCAGCTCCTTCTTGTCCTCGATGATCCGCTGGCGTGCCGCGGTGGGGCGCTGCGCCCGGTTCTCGAGCGCCTTCTCCATTTCCGTCAGCTTGGCCTCCACGGCGGCCGCATCGGCTTGCGTCTTGGCCAGCCGCTGGCCGAGCTCTTGCACCGTTACGTCCTTGGGCAGTGGCTCGACCGGACCTTCCCCTGCCTTCTGTGCAGCGTCGAGGGCCTTGCGGATCTCTGCAGCCTGAGCTGGGGCCGTCCTGAGGGATTGGGTGTAGGCGGCGGCCTTAGTGTCGAATGCGTCGGCGGCCTCGAGACTGCTCAGCGTCTTGCGGTACAGCTCGATCAGCTTGCCTTTGGTGGCATCGTCCAGGTCTGTTGCGGCCCGGACCTCTCTTATCTTGCTGTCGATCAGCTTCGGGGTGAGGGCGGTCGCAGGCGGGGAGTCAACAGGGACGTCAGCGCTCTCTCCTGACTGCTCGGCATCAGCAGGGCCAGGCTGGGCGTGGGCGGTCGTGACCAGGCCGGCGCACAGGAGCAGGAAGGCGACCTGCAGTGGAAGCCGTATCATAATAGGCGGAGGCTAGGGGAGGGATTCGCAAGTGCGGGCTCTGGCGCGCCTTCCGTGGCGGTATGGATGTCCTTGCGATTGCATGTCAAGTGGTTGCGGGGGCGTCCTGCGCGCGCTCTCGGCCGGCTCTGCTGCGCACTTCTTCGACGCTGACGAAGTAGTAGCCGCAGCTGTGCTTGGTCAGATTCTCGTCCGAGGTGCGCGGGTATTTCCGACAACTCGGGGGCCTGACGGCGTAGACGGCACAGGAGCTGAGTCCGTCTTCGTCGTAGCGCAGGAAAGGGCAGGGATAAGGAAGCTTGCAGCATTCCCCGCAACGGTTGCATTCCCCCCGCCGCCTCGAGTCCACCGGCAGCAGGGAGGTCGCAAACCGCTTCATCTTGTACATCATAGGCCTGACAAGATTCCATACAACATGTCCGAATAATGACAGATTGTACCCCATGGAATGGTCGCGTCGGGAGAATCGGGTGTTGCGTCGGCTTAGCATGACTGTCTCGTAATGGGGACATCAACTGTCCGTCGCGATGCAGAGCGCAACGGATCCAGATATCGCTTTGGCGATACCCGCCCCGGCATCAGCTCTTGGGTATGGAACAGCCGGTCCTCGAGACGCTACCGTCGGGCCCGGGGGCACGAGGTCACCACAGGAGCGGCGCCGGCTCGATGGGTGCCGGCGAGGTCCGCTTCTGGGGCACGGAGGATGGGGCAGCACTGATTCGCTGCATGCGCGGCTTGATCTCCTGCAACATGTCGTGTGTCACGAGCATGCGGTAGCCCAATTTCTG